>NZ_VDHF01000112.1:0-14655 GCF_006228025.1 Testudinibacter crocodili | reverse complement strand
AAAAATACTGATACGAATCGGTAATATCCTGATAGATATAGCCTATTTATAACTTATTAAAGTTTGGTATTTTTACTTATTGATTTATTATGTGTTATCCATCACATACTGCAAATGCTGCCGCATATATTGTTCTGCTTTATCAGGCAAGCCGGCTTCAATCGCTTGGTAAATACAGCAATGGTGGATATAGCTTTGTTCGTGCAATTCAATAAATTTCTCTTTTGATCTAGCTTTAATCAACCAATCAATAAAGGTACTGTACATCTGTAAAGCCATGGGATTATGTAAGCATCCAAGAATCGCAAGATGAAACCGTACATCGGTTTCAATAAAACCATCATAATTACTTAATTGTACTTTATTATTTGCCAGTGCCAACTGTAACTGCTTAAGATCCTCTGCCGTACGTACTCTTGCAGCCTCTCTCACCACGGCAATCTCAAATAACTGACGAATTTTTTCTAATTGAATACGTTCATTCTGCTGAGTCAAAACCCCAATCGCAATGCCAGATATATTATTAATTACAGTTTCGGTACAAGGGCGCGTTACCCTCGTTTTTTCGCCACTTTTAATTTCGACCAACCCTTTTTGCTCAAGCTTTTGTAATGCCTCACGCACTGAAGGTCGCCCAACGCCGAAAATTTCCATTAAATCACGTTCAGAAGGTAATGCCTCACCTTCCTTAAGCTCATCGGTGACAATCAAACGCTCTATTTCGTCATAAATATGCTCAGAGAGTTTTTTCTTTTTAAGTGGCTTTAACATGCCATTTTCAAAGGCAGACATTATTTTCCTCTCATTTCGTTCGTCTGATGAAGTTCAAAGGGGCTATAGCACGAGGCTACCTGATGCGATTTTCACTCAAAATCGTGCAATTGATTATACCTAATTAGATCTTTTTATTCTATCTGTGATCATCATCACAGACCGCATTCTGGTATGATAGCATAATATGCACACCAGGCATAAAGGAAACATAATCTCGATTTATCAACTGTAAAAGGAGCTTTCAATGGATCTTTCTGGTTTATATGTTGCAACACTCACTCCCTTCAATTCTGATGAAACGCTAAATACTGAGGATTTGGGCAAATTGATTGAATTTAATTGCCGCTCTGATTTAGATGGTTTATATGTCGGCGGCTCAACTGCCGAAGCATTTTTATGCTCTACCGATGAACGAATTCGGTTATTAGAAATTGCCGCCGATAAAGCAACGAAAGAGAAAAAACTGATTGCACATATCGGCGATATTTCCACCCGAAAAAGTGAAATGTTAGCCAAAGCCGTCACAAACCTGCGGTATGATGCGGTGTCGGCTGTCACGCCGTTTTATTATCCTGTCGGTTTCGAGCAGCTGAAAAATCACTACACCGATATTATCCAAAAGTGCGGTAAGCCGATGGTCGTCTATAATTTTCCAGCCTTTGCCGGTGTTAATTTGAGTGGCGACCAAATTGCCCAGCTGCTCAATCTTGATGGCGTGATTGCATTAAAACAAACGTCTGCCAATTTATATCAAATGGAACAGATTACTCGGCAAAATCCAGATAAAATCGTCTATAACGGTTTTGATGAAATTTTAGCTTCTGGCTTAGTTGCGGGTGCAAAAGGCGGCATCGGTTCAACTTACAACGTGCAGGCACAACGTATTGTTGAATTATTCAAAGCCATGAACAGCAATCAAGTTGATAGAACAGCAGCATTACAACGCGAAGCCAATATCGTGATTGATACCCTAATCGAAGGGGGGGTAATTCCATCGTTAAAATATCTACTCAAAGCAAAGGGCATTATAGAAAATGATACTTGCCGCCGCCCGATGAATAGACTGACAAAAGAAAACCAACTCAAGCTCGATAAATTGATTGAAACCGCACTTTGTTAATCGATTTCACAAATTGAACCATACTTTTACCCAATAGGAGTATTCCAAATGAGATTTAGCAAACCATTATTTACTGCAGGCGTAACACTTGCACTAGCTTGCTCTGCTCAAGCTGCCGACTATGATTTTAAAATGGGACTTGTTGCCGGTCCAAGTGCAAATGAATATAAAGCCGCTGAATTCTTCGCCAAAGCAGTTAATGAAAAATCCGGTGGCAAAATTGAGATTTCACTCTACCCTAGTGCACAACTGGGTGATGATCGTTCCATGATAAAACAGATAGGTGATGGTGCATTGGATTTCACCTTTGGCGAGTCGGCACGCTTTCAAGTGTTTTACCCTGAAGCTGAAGTTTTCGCACTCCCCTATATGATTCCAAATTTCGATATTGCCAAAAAAGCCCTGTTTGAAACCCCATTCGGGCAACAATTAATCAATAAAATTAATCACGATTTAAATATTACTATTCTTGCCGATGCTTATAACGGTACGCGACAAACGACATCAAATCGTCCTATACGTAATCTCGCAGATATGAAAGGGCTTAAATTACGCGTGCCGAACGCAGCCACAAATTTAGCCTATGCAAAATATGTCGGTGCCTCACCAACACCGATGTCATTTGCCGAAGTCTATCTTGCCTTGCAAACCAACTCCGTTGATGGGCAAGAAAATCCACTTTCTACCGTTCAAGCGCAAAAATTTTATGAAGTGCAGAAATATTTAGCGATGACAAATCACATCTTGAATGATCAGCTCTATTTAGTCGGTAATGATACGTGGAATGAATTACCGCAAGATTTGCAAGCCGTGGTTCAACAGGCCGCTCAAGCTGCGGCAGATTACCATTCATCTCTCTTTTTTAATGGCGAAAAAGAGTTAATCGGCTTTTTCGAATCCCAAGGAGTCGAAGTAACCTATCCTGATTTAGCGCCATTTAAAGCCGTTATGCTACCGTATTATGATGAATATATTAAAAAGAACGGCAAAATTGGGCAGCAGGCTATCGAACAAATCAATCAATTGACGCAATAGTACGATAAAAGCCTGAGATTTAAAAACCTAAGGCTTCACTTTGTTATCTTGGGAGTATGTATGAAAATATTTAATCGCTTAGAAGAGTATATTGGTGGTGTATTATTTTTAGCGATATTTTTTATTTTGCTACTACAAATTTTCTTCCGACAAATCGTGGACTCACCGCTAATTTGGAGTGAAGAACTGGCAAGAGTTCTGTTTATCTATGTCGGCATGATTGGAATCAGCATGGCGATTCGTTCGCAACAACATGTTTATATTGATTTTATCACTAATATTATGCCCGCCAAAATACGTAAGTTTATCTTTTCATTTGTGCAATTAGTGATCTTTATAGCCGTGCTTTTCTTTATCCATTTGGGCTTTAAGCAGTTTTTTAGTTCATCATTTGAGTTAGTTGCATTAGGCATCAGCGAAAAATGGTTATATGCCTCCCTCCCTTTTATTGCTTGCTTGATGTTTATTCGTTTTTTACAGGCACAATATGAAAACTATCAAAATAAGCTCAGTTATATTCCATTGTCATTTTTTATCATTACCTGTATTACTCTAGCCTGTATTTATTTTTTAAATCCTGATTTATTTCAGGTATTACGCATCTCAAATTATATTAAACTTGGCAATAATGCCGTTTATATTGCGCTTGTAGTTTGGCTATTTATTATGTTTTGCGGCACCCCCGTCGGCTGGTCGTTGTTTATTGCCAGCTTGCTCTATTTCTCAATGACAAGATGGGGAATTGTTAATTCTGCCTCTGCCAAGTTAGTTGATGCTCTTAACAGCTTTCCACTACTCAGTGTACCTTTTTTTATTCTCACCGGGGTATTAATGAATTCCGGCGGTATTACCACACGTATCTTTAATTTTGCCAAATCTTTATTAGGGCATTATCGCGGTGGTATGGGACACGTCAATATCGGTGCAAGCTTAATCTTTTCCGGTATGTCCGGCTCGGCATTGGCTGATGCTGGTGGCTTAGGGCAACTCGAAATCAAATCTATGCGCGACGCTGGTTATGATGATGATGTTTGTGGCGGGATTACTGCAGCCTCTTGTATTATCGGACCACTTGTTCCACCAAGCCTGACAATGATTATTTATGGGGTGATTGCCAATCAATCGATTGCAAAATTATTTATCGCCGGATTTGTGCCCGGAGTATTAATTACCATTGCACTCATGATCATGAATTATTATATTTCGAAAAAAAGGAATTACAAACGGACACCAAAGGCAAATTTAGCACATCGTTGTACGGCATTTAAAGAAGCAAAATGGGCTGTTTTAACCCCGGTTTTAATTATTGGAGGTATCTTCTCCGGCTTATTTACCCCAACCGAAGCTGCCGTTATTTCTGCTTTTTATGCCATTGTTATTGGCATGCTTGTTTATAAAGAACTCAGTATCGCATTATTGTTTAAAAGTTTTGTAGAAACTATCGCCATCACCGGTGTAACTAGTCTAATGGTTATGACCGTGACCTTTTTCGGCGATATGATCGCGCGTGAGCAAGTCGCCATGAAAATCGCTAACAGTTTTATGGCATTTGCGGATTCTCCGCTTATGGTTCTGTTGATGATCAATCTACTCCTACTGTTTTTAGGTATGTTTATTGACGCACTAGCATTACAGTTTTTAGTGTTGCCAATGCTAATCCCAATTGCCGTTTATTTTAATATTGATCTGATCTTCTTTGGGGTAATGACGACCTTAAATATGATGATTGGTATTTTAACGCCGCCGATGGGTATGGCACTGTTTGTAGTTTCACGAGTAGGGAATATGTCGGTTAGTACTGTAACAAAAGGTGTAATTCCGTTTTTAATACCAATTTTTATTACACTGGTTTTAATTACTCTCTTCCCACAAATTATCACTTTTATTCCTAACTTAATTATGCCTTAATACAAAGGCAAACAAGACAGGAACATAATATGAAAATAGGTATTGATGTCGGCGGTACAAAAATTGAAATTATTGTGCTTTTAAACACAGGAGAAGTGAGATTCAAAAAACGAATTGCAACCCCAAAACAATCATACCAGATACTATTAGACAACCTAATACAATTAATTGCCTGTACCGAGGCAGAAATTGGACAACAAGCCAGTATAGGAATTGGTATACCTGGAATCATTTCCCCTATGAGCGGTTTAGTCAAAAATTCTAATATTACCGTATTAAACGGACATGATCTACAAAACGACCTCTCTGCCTTGCTAGGCAGAGAGATAAAAATCGCTAATGATGCCAATTGCATGGCTGTATCAGAAGCGATTGATGGCTCAGCTTCTGGTAAACAGGTCGTATTAGCATTAATTTTAGGCACCGGTGCCGGAGCTGGCCTAGTCATTAACGGTAAACCACATATCGGGTTGAACGGTCTTGGTGGAGAATGGGGGCATAATCCTTTACCTTGGCAAGACGAAAATGAGCAAGCCATCAGTTATTCTCAACGCTGCTATTGTGGACGACAAGGTTGTATTGAGCATTTTGTTTCCGGCACAGCTCTTTGTGCGGAATATTTTCGCCAAAGCAATCAGCAACTACAAGGAGAAGAGATTGCTACATTAGCAAAATTGGGCGATTCTGTAGCAGAACAAGTCCTAAGCACTTATGAAATACGGCTTGCTAAAGCGATTGCGTCAACTATCAATTTACTCGATCCAGATGTGGTTGTTCTAGCTGGTGGTGTATCAAATATTCAACGCTTATATCAGAATTTACCGTTGCTTATTAGCGAATTCGTCTTTGGCGGTGAATGTTCGACTCCGATTAAAGCTGCGCAACACGGCGATTCTAGTGGTGTAAGAGGAGCAGCTTGGCTTTGGGCATAGCCGCTCCTTAATTATACAAAAGTACGGTTACTTCAAAAAATACTGATACGAATCCGAATCGGTAATATCCTGATAGGCGTAGCCCAATTCTTCTAAATGGTGTTGGAACACCTGTTCGGTGGCTTCGCTCAGTTGGAAAGCACAGAGAATATCGCCGTAATCCGCGCCGTGGTTGCGGTAATGGAACAACGAGATATTCCACTGTGTGCCCAAGGTTTGCAGGAATTTGACCAGTGCGCCTTTCTGTTCAGGGAATACAAAGCTGTACAATCGCTCACGTTGCGAGCTGGTGCTGTGTCCGCCGATCATATAACGGATATGGGTTTTTGCGACCTCATCATCGGACAGATCGTTGACATCATAGCCGTTCACACGCAGTTGTCCGATGATCTCCTGCTTCTCGGCTTCGCCACCGCTAACCCGCACCCCGACGAAAATACCGGCTTGCTGGTTGTCGGCATAACGGTAGTTAAACTCGGTCACCGCCCGATCGCCCAACAGATGGCAAAATTTAAGGAAGCTGCCCTTTTGTTCCGGAATCGTCACCGCCAGCAACGCTTCATGTTTTTCGCCGATTTCACAACGTTCCGACACATAGCGCAGGCTGTGGAAATTCAGATTTGCCCCCGACAAAATATTGATCAGCGTTTCGCCTTGAATGTTGTGCAGCTTGACATATTTTTTCAGCCCCGCCAGCGACAACGCGCCCGACGGTTCAGAGATCGCACGCACATTTTCAAAAATATCTTTCACCGCTGCGCAGATTTCATCGCTGTCAACCGTGATCACCTCGTCTAAATAGCGTTGGCAAACCCGAAAAGTTTCGTCACCAATCCGCTTGACCGCCACGCCGTCGGCAAACAGTCCGACCCGCTCCAAATCCACCGGTTCGCCGGCTGCCAGTGCGGCTTGCAAACAGGCAGAATCTTTTGATTCCACCCCGATCACTTTCACTTCCGGCATTAGCTGTTTGATCAACACCGCGACCCCGGCAGCCAAACCGCCACCACCGACCGGCACAAAAATACGGTCGATATGTTGCGATTGCTGAATCAACTCCATCGCCAACGAACCTTGTCCGGCAATCACCGCTGGATGGTCAAACGGTGGAATAAAGGTCATATTTTTGCTGTGTGACAGCTCAATTGCTTTGGTTTTGGCTTCGTCAAAATTGGCACCGTGCAGCAGCACTTCGCCGCCGAAACCGCGCACCGCATCGACTTTAATCGAGGGCGTATTTTGCGGCATCACGATCAGCGCTTTCAAACCCAATTTTTTTGCCGAAAGCGCCACGCCTTGCGCGTGGTTGCCGGCCGAGGCGGCAATCACCCCGGCGGCTTTTTGTGCCTCATTCAATCCTGTAATCATGGCGTAAGCACCACGAATTTTGAAGCTGTTGACCGGCTGGCGATCTTCACGTTTGATATAAATGGCATTGTCAAACCGCTCGGATAATTTTGCCATTTTTTGCAGTGGCGTGACCTCTACGACATCATAAATATTGGAGGTCAACACCGCTCTTAAGTATTCACTGCCGTTCGGTTGTGCTGAAAGTGTCATAATCCGATCCTACCGTCAATCCTGCAATTTACTGCGATCACGCACTGCGCCTTTGTCGGCACTGGTCGCCAACATCGCATAGGCTTTTAAGGCTAACGAAACCTGACGTTGGCGGTTTTTCGGTTTCCACCCCCGTTTTTCCTGCTCGGCACGACGCCCACGTAATACGCTGTCGGCTACCAATAATTCGATTTTACGCTGTGGGATATCAATTGATATCACATCACCGTCTTGCACCAAACCAATTGTGCCGCCGTTTGCCGCTTCCGGTGAAACATGTCCGATCGACAATCCAGAGGTACCGCCGGAAAAACGTCCATCAGTCAACAATGCACATTGTTTGCCCAAACCCATCGATTTCAGGTAGCTGGTCGGATACAGCATTTCCTGCATCCCCGGCCCCCCTTTCGGTCCTTCGTAGCGGATCACCACCACATCGCCGGCAACAATTTTACCGCCCAAAATCGCTGCCACCGCATCATCTTGGCTTTCGAATACTTTTGCCTTGCCTTGGAATTTTAGAATCGATTCATCAACACCAGCAGTTTTGACGATACAGCCATTCTCCGCCAAATTACCGGACAACATGGCTAAGCCGCCGTCTTGGCTGTAAGCATGCGCTTTATTGCGGATACAACCGGAAGTGCGGTCATCGTCCAGTGAATCCCAACGACAATCTTGCGAAAATGCTTCAGTGGTGCGGATGCCGGCAGGACCGGCACGGAAGAAGGACCGCACTTTTTCATCATCGGTGCGGATAATGTCATAGCGATCCAGTTGTTCCAACATTGAATAGCCCAACACGGTGCGGGTTTGGTTGTTCAACAGACCGGCGCGATCTAATTCGCCCAGAATACCCATTACTCCGCCAGCACGGTGCACATCTTCCATATGGTATTTATTGGTATTCGGCGCCACTTTGCTCAGGCACGGCACAATACGAGACAGGCGGTCAATATCATCCATATTGAAATCCACTTCGGCTTCCTGTGCCGCGGCTAACAGATGCAACACGGTGTTGGTCGAGCCGCCCATTGCAATATCCAAGCTCATGGCATTGTCAAACGCCGCTTTAGTCGCAATCGAACGTGGCAGTACACTGTCGTCGTCTTGTTCGTAGTAACGTTTGCACAGTGCTAAAATTTGTGTGCCGGCTTGCAGGAACAGTTGTTTGCGATCCGCATGGGTTGCCAAGCATGAACCGTTACCCGGCAAACTCAAGCCTAAGGCTTCGGTCAGGCAGTTCATCGAGTTGGCGGTGAACATGCCGGAGCAAGAGCCGCACGTCGGACAGGCGGAACGTTCAATCGCTTCACTGTCGGCATCACTGACTTTCGGATCGGCACTTTGGATCATGGCATCAACCAAATCTAACTTGATCAATTTGTCGGACAATTTGGTTTTGCCGGCTTCCATCGGTCCGCCGGAAACAAAAATAGTCGGGATATTCAAACGCAGCGACGCCATCAACATGCCCGGAGTGATTTTGTCACAGTTGGAAATACACACCATCGCATCGGCACAATGGGCGTTCACCATATACTCGACCGAATCCGCAATCAGCTCCCGTGACGGCAGTGAGTAAAGCATGCCGCCGTGCCCCATCGCAATACCGTCATCCACCGCAATGGTGTTGAACTCTTTGGCAATGCCGCCAGCGGCTTCAATTTCACGCGCCACCAATTGCCCCATATCTTTTAAGTGCACATGACCGGGCACAAACTGGGTGAAGGAATTGACCACCGCAATAATCGGTTTGCCGAAATCCTGATCTTTCACTCCGGTCGCACGCCACAACGCACGCGCCCCCGCCATATTGCGACCTTGGGTGCTGGTCGCCGAACGTAATTTAGGCATCTTTTTTCCTCTATTTAATCACTCAAATTTGTATTATTGTAGAGACGGATTAACTATCCGCCCGAACCGCACTTTCAACTTATAAAACCACAACGCTTTGCACATCAAACAACTTGCTTAACTGGCTGACTAACGCTTCAATCGAACGCTCGCTGCTGACGCTGAAATTCAAGCTGATGTGTTCGGCGCTTGATGTCATTTGCAATTGGCTTACGCGATAGCCACGGTGGCGCACCACACGCAACACCCGTTCCAACACTTCCGGTCGCCACTGGGCTTGTAGGGTCAACTGATACTGTTTCATGTTTCTCTCTTCACTGATTCAAACAAACGGTTGATTCAAACCGCACTTTAGCTTATACGCCAATATCTTCCAACATCGTTTCATTGCTTGCCCCCGGCGGTACCAACGGCCAGACATTTTCATCGGAATCGATGCAAACATGCAGCAGATAGGCACCTTCGCTGCCAAGCAGGCGCTGTAACGCCTCTTGCACCTGGTAGCCATGTTCGATCCGCTCACCTTGAATACCAAAAGCTGCAGCCAAGGTCACAAAATCCGGGTTGTCATCTAAAATGGTTTCGCTGTGGCGCCCATGGAAAAACAGTGACTGCCACTGTCGCACCATGCCCAAACGCTGGTTATCCAACAATAAGATTTTAATCGGCAGTTTACCACGCTTAATCGAGCCCAGTTCCTGCACATTCATCATAAACGAGCCGTCGCCGCTGACCAAAATCACACAGTCGTTCGGACGTGCTTTTTGTGCCCCGACCGCCGCTGGCAAACCAAAGCCCATGGTGCCCAAACCTGCCGAAGTGAGATAATTTTCCGGTTGGTTGTGCTGCATATGTTGTGCCGACCACATTTGGTGCTGCCCAACATCAGTGGTGATCACCGCACTTTGTGGTTGCATTGTCGATAGCGTTTTCAATAATGTCCAAGGGTGAATGGTGGCTTGCCCGACATTCGGCGGATAGACGAATGGAAAATCCTGAATTAAACGCTGAATATCCTGCCGCCAAGGTGCAATATCTAATTCACAGCACAAACCTTGAAAAGCTTGGTTTAAATCGCCACGCAATACTACATCCGCTTGGCGTAATTTATTGATTTCTGCCGGATCAATATCCGCATGGATCACTTTCGCGTGCGGCGCAAAAGTATCTAATTTGCCGGTCACCCGATCATCGAACCGCGCACCAAACACTAGCAATAAATCACTCTCCTGCACCGCATAATTTGCTGCTTTAGTACCGTGCATGCCCACCATGCCCATATAATACGGGGTGTCGCCTGGAATGGCACCCAAGCCTTTGATGGTAGAAATCGAAGGAATTTGGGTTGTTTGCAAAAAGTTCCGCAATGCCACAACCGCACTTGCCATACCAACGCCGCCACCGATATATAAAACCGGGCGTTTGGCTTGTTGCAATAATGTCTTTGCTTGTTGTAGATGTTCGTCTAATTGATCTGCTGCTTGCTCTAGCGGCAACACGATTGGCTGTGCCGTTGTTGGTGCAAATTGCACGTCTTTTGGAATATCGACCAGCACCGGACCAGGGCGACCGCTTAGCGCCACTTGGAAAGCCTGTGCCAAAATCAGCGGCAACTCTTCAATATTTTGCACGATAAAACTTTGCTTGGTACACGCCAGCGATAAACCTAAGACATCAATTTCTTGAAACGCATCGGTGCCGATAAACGGCGTTGCCACTTGCCCGGTAATCGCTACAATCGGCACCGAGTCCAACAGTGCGTCTGCCAAACCGGTAATCAAATTAGTAGCACCCGGCCCTGACGTAGCAATGCACACCCCCACTTTTTTGCTGGAACGGGCATAGCCAATCGCTGCCATTGCCGCGCCCTGCTCGTTACGGCACAGTAAATGATCCAACCCTGAATCGTAAATCGCATCATATACCGGCATAATCGCGCCGCCAGGATAACCGAAAATCACCTCGACCTGATGCGCTTTCAAACTCTCTGTGACTAATCTCGCTCCGTTCATTTCTTCCCCATTTACCGCACTTTGAATTAATAAACCATTTTCAAAACCACAAAAAAACCCTCACCGGTTAGCGAGGGTTTACTGATAACAGACTGGTACAGACCAATTAGCAACACCGCTCGCTGTCGGTGATAATAATCACCAACCCGAGAAGAGTGCTAATAATTCGGCTTACTTGCCTTTTTTGCTGCATTGATTATACCAATCTGCTCTAAATTCATTCATCTGGTTACATAAATACCATATTTTTCTAGCACTGCAAAACCTTTTTTCAATTTATGCCCAAATCTAGGGTCTGTTGATGTTTGTTTATATTTTGGAACAAACGGTATAGACTAAAGCGGCTTATTTGTCAAAAATTAAGGAAAATCGTATGGCGTCCTATAATCAAAAACAAAGTACTTTAATCCAACAACTTAAGAAAATCGTTGGTGAAAAACACCTGCTGACAGAACCGAACCGCACTTTGCCCTATCGACAAGGTTTTCGTTTCGGCAAAGGCCAAGCATTAGCGGTGGCGATTCCTGCCTCTTTAATCGAACAGTGGCGCATTTTACAAGCCTGTGTGAACGCCGATGTAATTGTGATCACCCAAGCTGCCAATACCGGACTAACCGGCGGCTCCACCCCTGACGGCAATGACTACGATCGCGATATCGTGATCATCAATACCCTGCGAATCGATCAAATTCAACTGATAAATCAAGCCGAGCAAGTCATCTGCCTACCCGGTAGCACGCTGTTTAAATTAGAAGCCGAATTGCTGAAACATGGACGCGAAGCCCACTCTGTAATTGGATCTTCTTGCTTGGGCGCTTCAGTGCTGGGCGGAATCTGCAATAATTCTGGTGGCGCATTGGTGCAACGTGGTCCGGCTTATACTGAAATGGCGCTGTTTGCGCAAATTGACAGCGATGGCGAACTGTGCCTTGTCAACCATTTGGGTATCGAATTAGGTGACGATCCCGAAGAGATTTTATCGCGTCTGGAACAGAAACGTTATTTGGAATCCGATATCCAAAACGACAACCGCCATGGACACGATCACCAGTATTGCGAGCACGTTCGCCAAGTGGATGCTGACAGCGCCGCACGCTTCAACGCCGACCCTCGCCGTTTGCACGAAGCCTCCGGCTGCGCCGGAAAATTGATGGTGTTTGCGGTGCGTTTAGACACTTTTCCATTGGAAAAAAATACGCAGGTTTTCTATATCGGCAGCAACCAAACCGCCGAACTGGATGACATTCGCCGTCATATTTTAACGCAATTCCAATCTCTGCCGGTCTCAGGTGAATATATTCATCGCGAAGCCTTTGATGTGGCAACGGTTTATGGCAAAGATACGTTTTGGGCAATCAAAAAATTGGGCACTGATAACTTACCCAAATTATTCAGTTTGAAAAATAAAGTTGATCAAATCTGCGGTCAGATTTCTTTTCTACCAAAACATATTTCCGACAAAATGTTACAGCTTTTCAGTAAAATTTTACCGCAACATTTACCGAAAAGAATGTTGGAATATCGCGATCGCTATGAGCATCATTTAATTCTGAAAATGGCCGGAAACGGTATTGAAGAAGCCAAAACATTTCTAAACTCCTATTTTTCCGAACATAGCGGTGACTTTTTTGTTTGCAATCCACAAGAATCGCAAGCGGCGATGCTGCACCGTTTTGCGGTTGCCGGTGCCGCCGTCCGTTATCGGATTATTAATCACAAAACGGTTGAAGATATTGTCGCGCTGGATGTGGCGCTGCGCCGCAATGATCGCGAATGGTTTGAAACCTTGCCTGCTGAACTTGATCAAAAATTTATTCATAAACTGTATTATGGGCATTTTATGTGCCATGTATTCCATCAGGATTATATTGCCAAAAAAGGAACTGACCCGACCGCATTGGAAGAAGAAATGCTGGAATTGCTTGATCGACGTGGCGCACAATATCCGGCGGAACACAATGTCGGTCATCTTTATCATGCCAAACCAGAGCTCAAAAAATTCTATCGCGATCTGGATCCGACCAATAGTTTTAATCCGGGCATAGGCAAAACATCTAAATTAAAGAATTGGCAATAGATCTAAAGTGCGGTTTTGACTGACCGCACTTTTAACTCAAACTGAATCGTTTCAGTTTTTTATCAAAAAAACGACTCAGATCAAATCTACCAACAACATTTACAATTATACTGAAAACAATGTCAACAAGGAGACGCTTATGATTAATAAAGATACCCAGCTCTGCATGTCGCTTTCCGGCAGACCCGGTAATTTTGGCACCCTATTCCACAACTACCTTTACCAGAAGCTAGGCTTGAATTTCATCTATAAAGCTTTTACCACCCAAGATATTGAGCATGCCGTAAAAGGCGTGCGCGCCTTGGGCATTCGCGGTTGCGCGGTCTCCATGCCGTTTAAGGAGAGTTGTATTGCGTTTTTAGATGAACTCTCCGCCTCCGCCAAAGCGATTGATTCGGTCAACACCATTGTCAATGACAACGGTTATTTAAAAGCCTATAACACTGATTATATTGCGATCGCCAAACTGATCGAAAAATATCAGCTTAACCCAAAATCCAGTGTAATCGTACATGGCAGTGGTGGTATGGCGAAAGCAGTAGTCGCCGCATTTAAAGACGCCGGCTTCAAAATGCTCAGCGTATGCTCCAGAAATCCGCAAACCGGCAAGCAATTAGCCGAATTGTATGGTTATCAATATATGGCTAGCCTCAAGCAGGCGAAAGCAGATATTATCGTCAACGTCACCCCAATTGGAATGACGGGGGGCAAAGAGGCAACCGAGCTTTCCTTTCCCTTGGCAATGATCGAACAAGCGACCACCGCTTTTGATGTGGTAGCATTGCCGGCGGAAACTCCATTAATCACTACCGCACAAAAACTGGGAAAGCAAACAATTTCTGGAGCAGAAGTGATTGTGTTGCAGGCAGTAGAACAGTTTGAGCTTTATACCGGCAAAAGACCCGACGAGGAATTAATCGCTGAAGCCAGCGCCTTTGCCAGAGCCCATGCTTAATCCAAAACTCAAAGTGCGGTCAACCGTACTTTGAATTCACTTGCACTTTCCCAAAATAGCGCAAACAAAAAACCCTTAGCATCGCTGCTAAGGGTCGTTGTACTGTATTCAGTAAAATCCGGCGGTGTCCTACTCTCACATGGGGAGACCCCACACTACCATCGGCATTACAGCATTTCACTTCTGAGTTCGGCATGGGTTCAGGTGGGTCTACTGCACTATCGCCGCCGGAATAATTCGGCTTGATTCTCTTGTCTCTTTTATTCTATTTCTTTGTTCTCTTCACGATACTCTCGATGACCACCTCCAACCCACAACACTCGCTTTCTTCTACGACTGTCATCTGTCTTCCGTCCTCCGTCATCTGATTGGCCACAAGCTAATCTGATTTAAACTCTTCGAGCTTTATCTTTGTCTTTGTCTTT
>NZ_VDHF01000111.1:0-2455 GCF_006228025.1 Testudinibacter crocodili | reverse complement strand
CCCCTTCGAAATAGTTTCTCTGCGTGATAATTTTCATGCGGAGAATATCTTTGTAGTGTATAAATAAAACCCCTTCGAAATAGTTTCTCTACGTTACAATGTTTATGCGGAGAATATCTATCTTTACAATATCTGTAAATTATTAATAATCAGTAAAATAATACTGTAATACCTATTGATTCAATCAATAAGTCATCTTTGTTTTCTTAATTTATCTTTTATTTCATGAAGATATGAAATTTGTATTAAATTCATATCGATATTGTAATATTAAATTTATGCTTGTAAATAAAGGGGCTGTATGTTATAAAGCGTACTATAAATTACTATCGCTAATTGTAAATTTACAAAATATTATCTTTCTTTAGTACTACTTTATTTTAACTCAATCAAAAAGGGAGTTTTTGATGAAGCAATACCTTGCGATCGGTATCGCATTATTTACGTTAAATGCATGTTCATTACCTCAGTCTGCTAATACAGATCCCCTTGAACATTGGGACAACTATTCTGAGCAAATAGTTAGCAGCAAAGACATACAACCAAATCAAGGTTTGGTGGTTTTTTATCGTGAAGCGAACATTGATGGTCCGGCTGTCAATATTTACATTAATGGTGATTACCAAGCATCGTTATTGGATAATGCTTTTAGTGCAGTAGCACTATGTGCCAATCAAAATTTGCTCACATCCTCTTTAAGTACCAATACTAAGGGTGGCAACCGCACTCATGGGATCAAATTTATCTCTCCAAGCAAACAAATTACCTATATCAAAGTAAAACAAGTTAAGAATTCTGTTCCAGTATTTGAATTTGTCAAACCGGAAGTGGCAACCAACGAGCTGAAAGCCGTAAAAATGCAGACTCAAACCTTGTCGCGTGTTAAACAGTTGGATTGTGAAACCAATGGTTATGCTTTGATCTCAACTTCAATCAACTCAAATATTGCTTTTCCTTTGAATAAGCACAATTACAACGATTTGTCTGTTGCGGGCAAACAAGATATTCAAGCATTTATTTCTGAAATCAAAGCATTAAACCAACAAGCAATAAGCAAAATTGTGGTTAACGGTTACACCGATCCGGTAGGCACCGAAACTTACAATCAAACATTATCTGAAAAACGTGCGGCAGCAGTCAGCGATGCCTTGAAACAAGAAGGCGTAGATTTGCCGATTGTCGCAATTGGCTACGGCGAAAAAGAGCTGATCATTGATAGTTGTGCAGTAGAATCGCGAAATAAGACCAAACGAAACGAATGTAATCTAGCGAATCGTCGTGTAGAAATTGTTGTTTATGGTCAAGAGTAATCATATATAAACGGGTTAAATATCAGCAAGATGGAAATCACTCGATTCCGTTACTGGTAGCGTAATTATTTTTGTAAACAAATCAATATTGGATAAGTTTCGCCTTACCCAATAGCGTAAATTTTTTTGAAATTAGGATACAAACATGTCAACAACTTTAAAAGTCTTAAATGCTAAAACTGAAATTGCAAGCTACACCATCGCTAATGGTGAAACGTTAACCATTAAAGCGCAAGATGAAGTGAATTATCAATTAGTTGATAATCTAACCGGTTTAGGACCGCAAAATATTATTGCCAAACGTGTCGGCAATGATCTACAAATCTTATTAGAAAACGGTGATACCGTTCCGGATATCATTATTGAAGATTATTATGATAATGATGATCCAGCAGCGACGACCAACCTACTTATAGGACAGCATGAAAACGGTAATATTTATGCCTATGTTCCTGAGTCAGGACAAACCTCTGACGCGGTCAGCATGCTGGCTGAACAAATGGCTGCGCCGCAAGCATTGGGTGGTGATGAAATCAGTGGCTTGTGGGTGTTTAGTCCATGGTGGTTATTGGCATTAATTCCATTGGCTGCCGTTGCAATGGCTGCCGGTGGTGGCGGTAAAGGCGGTAGCGCAACCGATACCACTGCTCCAGATGCACCGACAGTCACAGAAGTGACTAATACCGATAGCAATGGTGACGGCACACCAGACAGCACCACCATCAAAGGGAAAGCCGAGCCGGGTTCAACAGTCGGCATCGACACCAATGGTGACGGCAAAGCGGATGTGACGACTAAAGCGGATGCAAACGGCGACTATACGCTGGAGGTCGCCCCGGCGCTAGAAGACGGCAAACAATACCCGGTAACCGCCACCGATTCAACCGGCAACACCAGTGATCCGACCAACGTCACCGGTGATACCACAGCGCCTGCCGCCCCGACAGTCACAGAAGTGACTAATACCGACAGCAATGGTGACGGCACACCGGATAGCACCACCATCAAAGGGAAAGCCGAGCCGGGTTCAACAGTCGGCATCGACACCGATGGTGACGGCAAAGCGGATGTGACGACTAAAGCGGATGCAAACGGCGACTATACGCTGGAGGTCACCCCGGCGCTAGAAGACGGCAAACAATACC
>NZ_VDHF01000110.1:0-10573 GCF_006228025.1 Testudinibacter crocodili | reverse complement strand
GGAACTATATAGGGATTTTACATAAGAAGAACCGAGCACCGGCACAGATAGAGATAAACAATGCGAAGGGGGAGAAGCTGGTGTTGAAGCGTCGCTAAGGACGGGGTAGAAGTACCGAGCAGAAACCGGAGAGGTGCAGAAAGTACGGTGAGCCATAGTGGGCATCGTAGCGTGATAAAGGCTGCTTTAGGGATAAAACAGCCTTTGTTTTTGGGGAGCGTTATACATTTACAAGATTTCATCTTGCTATCAGTCTTAACAGGCAATAGACTACAGCATTTATTTTAGTTAGATATTGAGAAATGAGTTAAGATCAATGCAAGTTTCAGATTTTCATTTTGAGTTGCCGGACGAGTTGATCGCGCGCTATCCGAAAGCGCAGCGCACTAGCAGTCGTTTGTTGTGTTTGAACGGGGAGACCGGCGAGTTGCAACATCGTCAATTTGCTGATGTGCTGGATTTGGTGAACGCCGGGGATTTGTTGGTGTTTAACAATACGCGGGTGATTCCGGCGCGGATGTTCGGGCGTAAAGCCAGCGGCGGCAAGTTGGAAGTGTTGGTTGAGCGGGTGTTGAGCGAAAAAAGCTGTTTAGCGCACGTTCGTGCCTCGAAAGCACCGCAAGCCGGTTCACAGATCATATTGGGCGAAGACAAGCTGGGCGCAGGCAACGGCATTCTGTTTGTGATGAAGGCTCGTCACGATACGTTGTTCGAGCTGGAAGTGGTTGGCGAGGCGCCATTGTTGGCGGTTTTACAGCAAATCGGGCATATTCCGTTGCCGCCGTATATTGATCGTCCTGATGAAGAAATGGATCAGGAGCGTTATCAAACCGTGTATAACCAAGTGCCAGGCGCAGTGGCGGCGCCGACTGCCGGGTTGCATTTTGATCAGGCATTGTTGCAACAATTAACTGAAAAAGGCGTGAATTTTACCTTTGTCACACTGCACGTCGGTGCGGGCACTTTTCAGCCGGTGCGAGTAGAGAAAGTGGAAGATCACCATATGCACGCCGAATATGTGGAAGTCGGTGAGCAGACGGTAGAGGCGATTTTGGCGACTAAAGCCGCAGGCAAGCGGGTGATTGCGGTCGGCACAACCTCAGTACGCTCGATTGAAAGTGCGGCATTGGCGGCAGCGGAGAAGGATGAACCGCACTTGCTTGCCCCCTATTTTTCCGACACCACCATTTTTCTGTATCCGGGCAAGCCGTTTCGCGTGGTTGATGCCCTGATCACCAATTTCCATTTGCCGGAATCGACCTTGGTGATGTTGGTGTCCGCTTTCGCCGGTTATCAAAACACGATGCGTGCCTATCAAAGTGCGGTTGCCGAGCGGTATCGCTTTTTTAGTTATGGCGATGCGATGTTTATCAGCAAAAATCCAATGGTAAAAGGATTAGAATAAGTAAGAGAGGAGAGTACGGATAACCGCACTTTCCTGTTTAATCAATATCTTCGGACTGTTTTTCCGTTGAAGGAGCAAAAATGAAATATGAATTACATCAAACTGACGGACGTGCCAGACGCGGACGACTGACATTTCAACGTCCGCAGGGCGAGTTTAGTGTTGAAACACCGGCGTTTATGCCGGTCGGTACTTATGGCACGGTCAAAGGCATGACGCCGGAAGAAGTCAAGGCGACTGGGGCACAAATTTTATTGGGCAACACCTTCCATTTATGGCTGCGTCCAGGGCAAGAGGTGATGAAATTGCACGGTGATTTGCATGATTTTATGCAGTGGCACGGGCCGATTTTGACCGATTCCGGTGGTTTTCAGGTGTTCAGTTTGGGCGATATTCGCAAAATCAAAGAAGAGGGCGTGCATTTCCGTAACCCGATCAACGGCGAAAGAATTTTCTTGTCACCGGAAAAATCCATGGAAATTCAATATGATCTGGGATCGGATATTGTGATGATTTTCGATGAGTGCACGCCGTATCCGGCGGATTTTGATTACGCCAAAAACTCGATGGAAATGTCGCTACGTTGGGCAAAACGTAGCCGTGATCGCTTTGATGAATTAGGCAATAAAAATGCACTGTTCGGGATCATTCAAGGCGGTGTGTATGAAGAGTTGCGCAAAGTCTCGGTCGAAGGCTTGGTTGATATCGGTTTCGACGGCTATGCGGTTGGCGGTCTGGCGGTTGGCGAGCCGAAAGAAGATATGCACCGAATTTTGGAATACGTTTGTCCACAAATTCCACAAGACAAACCACGTTATCTGATGGGCGTCGGCAAGCCGGAAGATTTGGTAGAAGGCGTGCGACGTGGGATCGATATGTTCGATTGCGTGATGCCGACCCGTAATGCACGCAACGGACATTTGTTTACCGCCGATGGCGTCATCAAAATCCGTAATGCCAAATACCGTGATGATACCTCACCGTTGGAAGCGGAATGCGATTGTTATACTTGTAAACACTACAGCAAAGCCTATTTGTATCATTTGGATAAGTGCGGTGAGATTTTGGGTGCAAGATTAAATACGATTCATAATTTACGCTACTATCAACGGTTGATGGCACAACTGCGCGAAGCGATTGAAAAAGGCGAATTAGAACAGTTTGTTGAACAATTTTATGCCAGAATCGGCAAGCCGGTGCCGCCGTTGAATCAATATCATGCCTTTAGCGAAGTAAAATAGGGCTGGCAACGAAGAAGCTTTTCACTTTAAGGCTTTTTTATGCTATTTTTAGCAGGCTTAAAAACGGACACGGCTAGCCAGAAATCAAGACAGCGGTGTCCGCTAAGTTTTATTCACTCGATTTTTTCAATTAACTTTAGAAGGATAAGAAATGGACGCTCAACAAGGTGGTGGAATGCAAATGATCTTTATTTTGGTCATTTTTGCCTTAATTTTTTATTTTATGATTTTCCGCCCGCAAGCCAAGCGCAATAAAGAACACCGTAATTTGATGGCATCTCTGGCAAAAGGCGAAGAGGTGTTAACTAGCGGTGGTTTAATCGGTAAAATTACCAAAACTTCAGCAGAAAATGATTATATTGTGATCGCATTAAACGACACAACTGAAGTGACAATCAAAAGAGATTTCGTTGTTGCCGTTCTTCCGAAAGGTTCAATGAAGTCGCTGTAATTTTTCTCTTCCATACCATTAAAAAGGGTATTAATTGTGTTAAATCGTTTCCCTTTATGGAAGAATCTGATGGTGATCATTTTGGTCGCCATCGGCATTTTATATGCTCTTCCAAATCTTTATGGTGAAGATCCTGCGGTGCAGATTTCCGGAACGCGCGGACAGCAGGCGGACAACACCACTTATCAACAAGTTCAACAAGTTCTACAGCAAAATCAACTGCCGGTTAAATCTTTGCAACTAGAAAACGGCTCGGTGTTGGCAAAATTCGGCAATACTGACGAGCAATTGTTAGCGAAAGACAAATTAGCTGAAAGCTTAGGCAGCAGCTATTCCGTTGCCTTGAATTTAGCACCGGCAACGCCGGGGTGGCTGGAGGCGATTGGCGGCAGCCCAATGAAACTCGGCTTAGATTTACGTGGCGGTGTGCGCTTCTTGATGCAAGTCGATATGAATACCGCACTTGAGAAGCTGGAAACACAACGACAAGATATGTTGCGTACTGAACTGCGTAAAGCTCGAATTCCTTATAGTAATATTCGTACTGGCGACAACTATTCGACTATTGTCACCTTAGGTGAGCAGGCGCAGGCTTCAGAAGCGCAAAGTTTGATTCGGCGTAGTAATCCAGATTTAACGGTAACAAGCAACGGCAACCTGTTGACCGTGAATATGACCGAAGCTGATTTGGCACAGGTGCGTGAGCATGCGATTGAGCAAAATTTAACGATTTTGCGTAAACGGGTTGAAGAGTTGGGCGTTGCTGAGCCTATAGTGCAGCGCCAAGGTGCCGAACGTATCGTGATCGAATTGCCGGGGGTGCAGGATACTGCGCGTGCCAAAGAAATCCTGGGCGCGACAGCAACATTAGAGTTTCGTTTGGTGAATACCAATGCCAGCGCTGATGCCGCTGCGCGTGGCTTAGTACCATCTGATTCCGAAGTGAAAAATGATCGTGAAGGGCGTCCGGTGGTGTTATACCGCCGTGTGATTCTGGGCGGCGAACATATCACTGGTGCAACTTCAGGCAGCGATCATACTACCGGACGACCAGAAGTGAATATCACCCTTGACAGTGAGGGTGGCAATCTGATGGCAGCAGCTACTCGTGATGCAATCGGTAAACCGATGGCGACGCTATATAGCGAATATAAAGAGAGTGGTCGCTTAGACGATAAAGGCACGCCGATTCTTGAGAAACACGAAGAAGTGATCAACGTCGCAACGATTAATGACCGCCTAGGCAGCCGTTTCCGCATCAGTGGCATTGACAGCCCGGCGGAAGCATTAAACCTTTCGGTGTTGTTGCGTGCCGGTGCCTTGATTGCCCCTATTCAAATTGTGGAAGAGCGGACAATCGGACCGTCATTAGGGGCGCAGAATATCGCACAAGGTATGGAAGCCAGCGCTTATGGCTTGCTGTTTACCATTTTGTTCATGATTGTGGTCTATCGTAAATTCGGGATTATCGCTAACATTGCTTTGGTACTGAATATCGTGCTGTTAATCGGAGTACTCTCTTTGTTGCCGGGGGCGACGTTGACCATGCCGGGCATTGCCGGAATCGTCTTGGCTGTTGGTATGTCAGTTGATGCTAACGTTTTGATTTTTGAACGAATAAAAGAAGAGTTACGCAACGGGCGCACGGTACAGCAAGCGATTCATGAAGGCTATAACGGTGCATTTAGCAGTATTTTTGATGCGAACTTAACCACTATTTTGACTGCGATTATTCTATATGCAGTTGGAACCGGCCCGGTTAAAGGTTTTGCTATTACGTTGTCATTAGGGGTTGCAATCTCGATGTTTACCGCGATTACCGGAACACGTGCGATTGTCAATTTCCTTTATGGTGGCAAGCGCATTAACAAATTATCGATTTAGTGGTGAGGATTGAATTGTGAATGTAAAAGCAAAACAAACGATAGAAATCGAAAATGGCGTTAAATTGGCACGCAAAGTTGTGCCGTTTATGAAATATCGCCCTTTGGGCTATATTTTTTCGGTAGCTGTAGTTGCCATATCGCTGTTTTTTGTGATCACCAAAGGATTTAACTGGGGATTAGATTTCACCGGCGGTACAGTGATTGAGGCAACGTTCTCGCAACCTGCCGATTTGCCGAAAGTGCGGTCTGTGTTGGCGGAAAATGAGTTTACTAGTGCGATTGTGCAGGCTTCCGGCGGCACACGAGATGTGATGATCCGTTTACCGTCCGCAGACGGCGATACCACCATCGGACCGAAAATAATCAATATCCTACACGGCATTGATGCACAAGCAACTGTCAACAGTATTGAGTTCGTTGGACCGAATGTCGGCAAAGAGCTGACTGAAGCCGCAATTTATGCCACGTTGGCAACCTTAATCATGCTATTGCTATATGTTGGATTGCGCTTTGAATGGCGCTTGGGAACTGGCGCTATCTTGGCATTGGCGCATGATGTTATTGTGACACTGGGCGTATTTGCGGCATTACAGGTAGAGATCGACCTTACTTTTGTCGCTGCGATTTTATCGGTTATCGGTTACTCACTGAATGATAGTATCGTGGTATTTGACCGAATCCGCGAAAACTTTCGTAAAATCCGCCGTATTCCAGCGGTAGAAATTATTGATATTTCTCTAACACAAACGCTTGCCAGAACCTTGATGACCTCCGCTACCACATTGGTCGTGGTCTTGGCGCTATATATTTTTGGCGGATCAAGTATCCATAACTTCTCATTGGCGCTATTAGTCGGGATTGGTTTTGGAACTTACTCCTCAATCTATATCGCCACTTCGTTGGCATTTGATTTAGGCTTGAGACGGGAGCATATGCTACCACCAAAAATAGAAAAAGAAGGCGAAGATCAAGACGCGATCATGCCGTAAAAGGCATAATATCGCAATAAGATCAATGAACTGCTATGAATCTGCACCCCAAAAGTTGGAGCAAACTTCCAACTTAGTAAGGTGCAGATTTCTCTGAGCAAATAGACTTAAATATTCAAGCCGCAATTTGTTGACGTATTGCCTGAATGCCTGCGGTTTCCGCTTTCGCCACATCATATTCAGACCGCACTTTGGCATAATTGGCTTGCGAGGTTTGTGTCAGTTCCGGCGTTTGCTCCATAACAGCGTTAAATTCATCCCCACGAAATACGCCGGAAGCCAACGCTTGACCAAATTGTGTTAATGCCGCCTCTGCACTTGCTGCACTAGCTCCTGAAATTGCAACGGCTTTTGATACGGTATCGGTCAGTGCTGCAACTTGCCCTTGACTAATTCCTAGCTGCTGTGCATTTTGTGCAAAGCGTTGATAGACCTGTGCGGTAGCACTCACCGCTTGGCTTGTTCGGGCTGAAATATCAAATACTGCCTGCATTGCTCGCGCACTTTCTACTGAGCTTGAGGTAACCAATTTCATTCGGTTACTCATTTCAGTATAAGCATCGGCGTATTGAATAAGGGACTTACCCACACTAAGCCCTTTAGCTCCAATAAATCCCTTTGTTGCCCATTGACTGGCTTTTTCTAAACTTTTTAGGCTTTTTTCAACTTGATTTAATGACTTTTGTGTGCGATTTGCAAATTTTTGCGCCTGATATTCCGCTTTGCCCAAGCCGTTAATAAAGTGGATGCTATCCAAACCCAATGCAATGTTTAATGCACCTAACGATCCCGCCATGATTTTCTCCCAATAAAAAAGCCACCGCTTGGTGGCCTTAATGCAAAAGCCCCGCTTATGCGGGGCAATAGTCAACTATCTTTATCTCTGAGTTGAAGTACAAACATCCAAACCACAAAGATAGCAAGTAATGTGTATAAAATATTCGCCAGTGTTTTAGGAGTAATATTCAATATCGCAACGAGAAGATCTAGCAAGGGGAACATTATGCCGTACATGACCGCACACATAAGTAGAACAATACCAGTGTACTTAATGATCGGCTTTAGAAACATAAAAAATAAGTATTCCATATTACCTCCTATTCACCATCTCTATATCTAAACCGTACCAAATTTCTGTTGATTTTTCAATGAAATAATCCCTTAATCGCCGTTGTTGCCACGGTTTTTATCAAGTCAAACGAGAGATCGACACCTTTTGTTTCATGTTAAATTCCTTAGATGATCATCGGTTTTGGGGTAGTAATCCAATCAAAAAGGCTACCTAATGGCAGCCTTTGAGAATATCAAAATTGAATATAGTTAATCATTTTGTGGTTGTTGGTTTTGCTTCTCTAAAATTTGAGCCTTCCCGCGATTAACTCCGGCAAAGTAGCCTAAAAGTACGGCTCCTCCGATTTTAATTAATTCCATCGCAATTTCTGTCTTGCCTGAGTTCATTGAAAAAATCAAAACGACGGCAATGACGATTGCGAGAACACCCCAAAGAAGGAATTTGGTTTTTTGGTTACTTAAAAATACATCGCGGCTTTTTAACTCAATTTTTTCTTGCGAAGCAATAGAGGCAAGAGCGATGTTCTCATTAGAGTGAATTTCGTCTTTACGAACCAAAAGTTCATCACGTTTAACTGCAATTTCTTGTTGCTGTAAGACGAAAAAGTCTTTAATAAATTCGTCTTTTCCCTCAACTTCTTGAGGTACATTTTGTATTGGTTCGCCGTTCATTATCTGTTCACCAATACCGGTATTTTATATTTAACCAAGAAACGCCCAAACCCAGATTTTCCAATCTCAGGTGGAATAAATACTACACTGTCAATATTGTTATTTTTACGATTGAGTTCAACATCTTTAAGATAGCCTTTAGGACTTAAATACCGCGCTTTTACAGGTGTTTTTAATGCTTTCATTTGCTCCTCCTATGTAAGGCTCAACTAACACAAAAAGCCTACCTCCAATCGCTGAAGGTAAGCTATGTTACTAAATATGTGTGTTAAAGAGCTAAATGCACTCATAAGATAACCTCATTAGCACATTTATGTACTGAATATTATCAAGTCTCATAGGATCTGGCAATAACAACCTGAGGTTTAAAGCATACCTTTACAACCTAGGCTCATAACAAATCAAGTCCCTCTAAGTGCGGTTGTGCCGCTTTGAATTTTTCAAACAGCGGTTTATATCGCTGCAAGTTCCAGTTAGCGACGTGCAGCCGTTCGTTCATATTGTACGCCTTGCGGTAGTTTAGCAGTTTTAAGGCGGCGAACAGTTCATCCCACTCTTTTTTCAACTTTTCTGTGTGAAAAGTGGCTAAATCCAACGATTTGATAAACAGTGTGAAATCAAAATCGTCCAGTGGGTGTTTGCGTGGCAGATAAACGATTTTTTCAACCGGCTTCTCTATGATTTTCTCCACTACTTTCTCGATGACTTTCGGTTCTGGTTGCAGAAACGGAGTTAACACACGAGTTGAAAATTGTTGATGAACACTGGTTTTGGCTTTTTCAAATAACGCTGAGTTTCTGTTGAAAATTTTTTCGCACGCTGTTGGGCTTTATCAATCGCACTTCTGAATTGTGTATTATTCATTCCAAGATCAATAATCATTACGACAACCGTACTAGTCATAAATTTCTCCCATAAAAAAACCTCGCGGGAGCGAGGTTCAGATTTAAATCGTAATATTAGTTAGTAAAGCCAATTGGCAAGATAGTCAATGCCGCCAAAGTACAGGAAAAGCAACAAGAACGGCAGACATATCAAGAACGCGAAATAGAATTTTTTTGATACCACACAGAAAAGTGCAATGACCCCACAAATGAGCCAATAAGCTCCTTTTGCCGAGAGGATATCCCCAATCGTAATACTATTTAACGTACCCAAGGCAAAAAGTATCAGCAGAGGAATACCTGCAACAATAAAAATCATTTTTGCCACATAGACCGCAAAAGTCGTTAAATCACCAGTAACCTGTCGCATATTATCCCCCTTATTGATTATTCAACCATCACAAATTAAACGATACCGTTTTTCCGGTTGGCAGTTTCACCGAGAGGTTTAAGACACCGCCCATCGCTTCCACATACCGTTTCACCGAAGAAAGCCGAATATCGTTGCCGCATTTCATCCGCAATCTCTTTAACTTAAGCTTGCTGTTTCGCCGGAAGCGCTGCTATTACGTCTTTAAAGTTTACGCTCATTATTTTGCTCCTGTTGAAATTGAGAGATAATCATCATAGGTTTGTTCTGCAAGGGCGATCATCGTTTTATAAAAGGTTCTTTCTTGCCTTTTTTATCACCACCACATAGCACAATTGCCTGTCGTATTATAGTGATCCAATAATCCCGCAGTCGGCTTTGGCAAATTCTTTGCTTTGCGGTTTGAGGGTTTTTAGTTGTTTATCGCTTAAACGAGGATTGATTTTGCCATTGTTTTAGCCTCATTCGAGCTTCAATATTTTGGTTTAATGTTCCCTCGAAAATGGTTACCTGTAATGAGGGAACATCAGACCCTGAACAATGACGAACAATAAAAAACAAAGAAAACCATTAAAACGGCTATTTGACTTGAATTTAAAGGGATTTTTTAGACTTTGTGAACGTTGGCGAACGTTAAAAAACAGTGAAGTGGCGGAGGAAGTGAGATTCGAACTCACGGAGGGCGTAAACCCTCGCCGGTTTTCAAGACCGGTGCCTTCAACCGCTCGACCATTCCTCCGCACGGTTGACTCTTAATGAGTGGCGCAGATAATACAAATTTCGCTGGGGCAAGTCAACAGTGAATTTCAAATATTTATTTTGGTTGAGGGAATTATAATCAAAGTGCGGTGTTTTTCGGCAAGTGTACAATTTTGTTGTCGATAATCGTTGATATTTCAGACATTAAAAAGCCCTGCATGGCAGGGCTTGGGAAATCAGCAGATTTGATTAACGACGTAAACCTAAACGTTCGATTGTCGTTGTATAAAGTGCCAGATCAGTACGTTTTAAGTAATCTAACAGTTTACGGCGACGAGAAACCATGCGTAACAAACCACGACGACCATGGTGATCTTTTTTATGGACAGAGAAATGTCCTTGCAAGTGGTTGATTTGTGCTGTTAACAAAGCGATTTGAACTTCTGAAGAACCAGTGTCTTTTCCGTCACGTCCAAATTCAGCAACGATTTTTGCTTTTGCTTCTGCGCTTAGAGACATAATAACTCCTAAAAAATTTTAGTTAAGATACATCAATAGCCGATCTCTAATTCAGCTACGACAGGGAAGGCGCATTTTACTGTGAGTTGTTGAATATTGCAACACTATTGTAAAAGTGGCGAGAGTGAGAGTTTTTGCAGTAAAAATAATTGATAATTATTATCAAATTTAAATTAGAATAAATCTACTTTAACGCTGTATTTTTTGAAATATATTCTGTATATTGCCAATTTATATAAAAATATTTTGACTAAAATTGTATTTTTTTGTACTTTCTAACAATATTAGAAAAATGATTAGACAGTACAGGAAGTTTATTATGCTTTATAACCGAGATGAGATCAGGGAGAACTGCGGTTTTGGTCTGATTGCCCATTTGGAGGGAA
>NZ_VDHF01000011.1:0-12003 GCF_006228025.1 Testudinibacter crocodili | reverse complement strand
TGCCGAGTGATTTTGACATCTTTTCTTTGTCGACCATAATCATGCCGGAATGGATCCAGTAGTTGACATAATCATCGCCATGGGCGCAGCACGATTGGGCGATTTCATTTTCATGGTGCGGGAACATCAAATCCGAACCACCGCCGTGGATATCAAAATGTGCGCCTAGTTCTTTATGATTCATCGCCGAACATTCGATATGCCAGCCCGGACGCCCCAAGCCCCAAGGCGACGCCCAACTCGGTTCATTCGGCTTCGACATCTTCCACAACACAAAATCCATCGGATTTTGTTTGATCGCCGAAATTTCGATTCTGGCACCGGCTTGCAGCTGATCCAGATCTTGCCGCGACAGCAAGCCGTATTTGCCAAAACTCGGCACCGAGAACATCACATCGCCATTGTCTGCCACATAGGCATGCTTGCGTGCCAGCAATTTTTCGACCATCGCAATAATCTCAGCAATATGATGGGTGGCGCGTGGCTCACGAGTAGGGGCTTGAATATTCAAAGCACTGAAATCGGCATGCATCTCCGTCACCATGCGATCAACCAGCTGATCACAACTTTCGCTATTTTCCGCTGCCCGTTTAATGATTTTGTCATCGACATCGGTGATATTGCGCACATAGGTCAGGTCGTAGCCACAATAGCGCAAATAACGGGCGATCATATCAAAGCAGACAAAAGTACGCCCGTGACCAATATGGCAGTAGTCATACACCGTCACACCACACACATACATCCCTACTTTTCCGGCATGGATCGGTTTAAATTCTTGTTTTTCCCGTTTTAACGTATTATAAATTTTTAGCATTCTCTGTCCTGCGTTCTTTGTTGAAAAGCCAACAGACCCTACTATTGAGTCGGTAGCTGTTTTGTTATTTTTATGAAATAATAGCACCACATTATCACGTTTTTACCACAATTAAATAGGATTTAATTTATGGTCACACTACACACCAATTTTGGCGATATCAAACTAGCATTAAACAGCGAAAAAGCCCCAATTACCAGCGAAAATTTTCTAAATTACTGTAAAAAAGGCTTTTATAACAATACCATTTTCCATCGTGTGATCGATGGCTTTATGATTCAGGGCGGTGGCATGGAACCCGGCATGAAAGAGAAAGCCACCGACAAACCGATTCAAAACGAAGCCAGCAATGGGTTAAGCAATAAAAAAGGCACGATTGCCATGGCACGCACCAGCGATCCG
This sequence comes from Testudinibacter crocodili, assembly GCF_006228025.1. Taxonomy (NCBI): domain Bacteria; kingdom Pseudomonadati; phylum Pseudomonadota; class Gammaproteobacteria; order Pasteurellales; family Pasteurellaceae; genus Testudinibacter; species Testudinibacter crocodili. The sequence goes on along the minus strand of NZ_VDHF01000011.1, from coordinate 10,784 downwards.
CACTCTGCCACTGCCCAGTTTTTTATCAATGTGGCTGACAACACGTTCTTGGATTACCGTGGCAAAAAAATGTATGACCGCGACGTAGTGCAGGAGTGGGGCTATGCCGTGTTCGGTGAAGTGGTTGAAGGCATGGACGTGGTAGAGAAAATTCGCCAAATGAAAACCAGTAACAAAGGTTTCCACCAAGACGTACCACAAGAAGATGTGATTATTCAATCGGTGACGGTAGAGTAATTCCGTTTTTATCCGATTACTGACAAAGATATTTGATGAGGCAATATAGGGGCGGATTAACTATCCGCCCGTTTGCGAAGTGCGGCATAAGCACTTAATCAAGGAAAACTCTTATGGACTCCGTTGAACAACTCAAAAAAATACTCGATACAAAAAGACCATTAGATCCTATTACGGCTCAATCATTACAAGATGATTTTATGATTCGATACAATCAAGCCTCTAACGCTATCGAAGGAAACCAATTAACGTTAATTGAAACAAGAGTATTGCTTGAAAATGGGATGACGGCTAAAGGTAAGCCTTTTAAAGACCACTTAGATGTCATCAACCATCAAGAGGCCATTTATTATCTATTAGATATTATTAAGAATAAAGAACCATTATCTGAGCGACACATTAAAGAATTTAATACATTACTTTTAAAATCAACAAAATATGAAATGTATTCGGGCAAATACCGCTCTGTTCCTGTCATGATTCAGGGGGCAAAGCATATTCCGCCTCAACCGTACTTAGTGCAAAACGAAATAGATAGGCTACTAGAAAAAAACGCAAGGGATAAAGAAGAAGGGAGAGCTGATTTAGAGCGTATTGCTGAATTACATGCTAATTTTGTCCGTATTCATCCTTTTGTTGATGGTAACGGCCGCACCGGTCGATTGATAATGAATGTAGAATTAATGAATGCAGGCTATTCTATTGCTATTATCGAACCAATGGAAAGAGAAGACTATTATAATGCGCTAGAAAAAGCGGATGAGGGTGACTATAAACCGATTACCCGTCTTTTAAAAGATGCGGTACGACGTTCTATAGAACGCGAATTACAGGTAGTTTATCCTGAATGGCGAAAAGATCACATCGAATAAAGCAGCGTAGGGGCGATGATGTCGCCCCAAATAGTTTTATTCTGCTGGTGCGCTAAAATTCGGCGCGAACCAGCCGTCCAGTTTTGCTGCCAGTTTATCAATTCCAATTTTATTCAGTGCGGAGAATGCTTCGACTTGAATATCGCCCTGAAACGGCAGAATCGCTTCACGCACCAGTTTCACTTGTTTGCTGCGTGCGCTTTGGCTGAGTTTGTCGGCTTTTGTCAGCAGCAGTAGCAATGGCAGCTTGGAGCTGACTGCCCATTCGATCATCTGCTGATCCAAGTCTTTTAGCGGATGGCGAATATCCATCAAAATCACCACCCCGCCTAAACATTCTCGTTTTTGCAGGTATTCGCCCAATGCTTGCTGCCATTTGATTTTCATCTGCTCCGGTACCGCGGCGTAGCCGTAGCCCGGTAAATCGACAATTTTACATTGTGGTTCCACTTCAAACAGATTAATTAACTGGGTGCGTCCCGGTGTTTTTGAGGTGCGAGCCAAACTTTTTTGATTGGTCAGACTGTTGAGTGCAGTCGATTTGCCCGCATTCGAGCGGCCGGCAAACGCAATTTCAATGCCGCTGTCTTCCGGCAGGTGGCGGATGTCCGGTGCGCTGGTTAAAAAATGGGTTTTTTGGTAATTCAATGTAATCTCTGACACGCTCTGTTCCTCGTGTTAATGGCAAATAATATGCGCTAAAAATGATCGGATTTTTTGATAACTGCCGTGCAATAACGCGTCACCATCAAACTGATTTGGCTGTGGCAATGGCGGAATCAGTTCACTGGCGTTGATGTGCAATAAGGCGTTGTCGCTAAATTCAAATTGTGAAATCAGTCCGCTCATGCGCAACTGTCCTTGTGGATCGCGCTGATAGAAGGTCAGCGCATGTTCAGCGTTTAGTGGCTGACGACGCCCAAAGGCATGACACACATCTGTTGCCTGAATTTGATAAACATCGACAAAACCCGCTTGGCCTAATTCATAAAACTCCACACGCTCAATCTTGTGTGGAAGCGGTTGTTGCAGCGGATAATCCTGTTGGTTCAACGCTAACAGTATTTTGCGCTCACCTAGGGTTTGCAACTGAAAAGCGCGGTCGCCGCCGCCCTTATTCTCGCTGCTGATGGTTGCCAAAGGTGTGCCATCGCCAGCCACACTAAAGCTCAACTGCTGTGGCTTGCCGTGTAAATCAAAAAACGGCAACGTGCGGTTTGGACTGCCGCAAGCGGCGAGCAACAGACAGACTGTTGTGATCAACAATGGTTGTATTTTCATGGTTTATTTCAACTTAAATTGCAGTGCCAAGCCACGTTCGCCATAGCGGTTTGCTTGTGCTTGTCCACGAAAAACGCCCCAGTCCAGCAACAGCAATGTGCCGAAAAACAATGGCATAAATCGCCCCAATGCCCACGCCATCATGCCGTCGCTGTAAACAGCAACAAAATAGCACAGCAGCGGAAATACCACGATAAACACCGCACTTCCACTGCGTCCACGGTCATGCAAGCGCTTCACCACAACCGCCACGAAGCAGTACAACACCAATAGCAACAGCGCCGATGCCAAAAGTGCGGTCGCAGTTTGTTGGAATAACTGCTGTATCGGCAGCAAATTCGCCAACAGTAATAATACGGCAAAGCAAATGCCGAAACCTTGCCAAAATCCTTTGCGGTTGAGGCGTCCTTTGAATGAAAACAGCAGTGACCACAATGACATGTTATTTTCCATTAGGCTTGCAGTTGCTGGGCGATAAATGCCGCCACGTCTTGCTGGGCAATCATCTGTTTTTCACTGTTGCGACGGTTTTTATATTCCACTTCACCGTTCAGCAGGTTTTTCTCACCGATCACAATCGTGTGCGGCACGCCGATCAATTCCATATCGGCAAACATCACGCCCGGGCGCTCTTTGCGATCATCAAAAATCACATCCACGCCTTGCTGCTGCAAAGTGCGGTAGAGTTCTTCGGCGTACTGCTGCACCGCCTCAGATTTGTGCATGTTCATCGGCACAATCGCCACTTGGAACGGCGCAATTTGCTGTGGCCAAATGATGCCGCGCTCATCATGGTTTTGTTCGATTGCAGCCGCTACCACACGGCTGACACCGATGCCGTAGCAACCCATGGTCATCACTTGCGGGCGACCGTCTTCGCCTTGCACCGTGGCATTCATTGCTTGCGAATATTTATCACCTAATTGGAAAATATGTCCGACTTCAATCCCACGTTTGATTTGCAAGCTGCCTCTGCCGCACGGGCTTGGGTCGCCTTCTACCACATTACGCAAATCGGCGACTTCCGCCAGCGGCAGATCACGCAACCAGTTGATGCCAAAATAGTGCTTATCGTCGATATTCGCCCCGGCACCGAAATCACTCATATTGGCAACGGTGCGGTCAATCACCAGCGGAATCGGCAGGTTAATCGGGCCTAATGAACCGACACCGGCACCAATTGTGGCACGGATTTCCGCTTCATCGGCAAACACCAGCGGGCTGGTAACCTGTGCCAATTTTTCCGCTTTGACTTCATTCAGTTCATGATCGCCACGCACGATCAGCGCCACGAGTTGGTGACCGCTCTCTTCGCTGGCATGTACGATCAAAGTTTTGACCGTTTTTTCAATCGGCAGATTAAATTGATCTACTAATGCGGCAATGGTTTTACAGTTTGGGGTATCGACCAAACGCAGTTCCTCAGTTGGCTCGGCACGTTCGCCTAAAGCGACCGCTTCCGCCAGCTCGATATTGGCGGCATAATCTGAGGCAGTAGAAAACACGATATCGTCTTCGCCACTGGCGGCCAGCACTTGGAATTCATGCGAGGCACTGCCGCCGATTGAACCGGTGTCCGCCTGCACCGCACGGAAATCCAAGCCTAAGCGGGTGAAAATATTGCTGTAGGTTTGATACATCACTTCATAGGTTTGCTGCAAGCTGGCTTGGTCATTATGGAACGAATAGGCATCTTTCATCAAAAATTCGCGTGCGCGCATCACGCCGAAACGTGGACGCACTTCGTCACGGAATTTGGTTTGGATTTGGTATAGATTAATCGGCAACTGTTTGTATGAACTCAATTCACGCCGTGCCAAATCGGTGATCACTTCTTCGTGGGTCGGGCCCAACACAAAAGGGCGCTCGCCTCGGTCGGTGAAACGTAATAGCTCGGGACCATACTGCTCCCAACGCTCGGATTCCAGCCATAGATCGCCCGGCTGCACTACCGGCATCGACACTTCCAACGCTCCGCTTTTGTCCATCTCTTCACGCACGATTTTTTCGACTTTACGCAACACTTTTAAGCCGGTCGGCAACCAAGTGTATAGCCCCGACGCCAACGGACGGATCATGCCCGCTCGCAACATCAGTTGGTGGCTGACCACCTCAGCATTGTTCGGAGTCTCTTTTAAGGTTGAAAATAGATATTGTGATGTACGCATGGTATTTCCTGTAAATGGGTTTTATCTTGAAAAATTGGCGATATTCTAGCATTGGAACGGCATATTCAAAACAAAAATAGCCGTGTTCACGGCTCAGCCTGCTGACAAAGGTTAAAATATACGATTAATATTGTAAAAGTAGCAACTGTGTTTCCTGTTTTTTTGGAAACACAGTTGCCACCCAGCCTAATCAAATAATCTAAAGGCGGATCCAATCCACCCTTAGACTGCCTTATCAATATCTTTGTCTACCTACAGCAAGTGCGGTCTAAAAGCGTTTGCTGACTTCCAGATAAACTCGATTTTTGTCATAACTGTAAAACGGGTTGTTGCTATCTATTTTGGTGTATGACCAAGTCACTCGCGGGGTGATACCCCAGAAATGCAGATTACGATGCCAGATACTGAATTGTGCGCCGTATTCATCATTTTTTTGGCGAATGCCGGTGAAATCAGCGGCTTTATACTGGCGTGTGGCGTAGTTCAGCGTGATTCTGGTGGAAATGCCGCCCATCCACTCCTGCCCCCAGCCGAGCCGTATATTTTTGCGCTGATAGGCATTATCCTTATGCCGCGCATTATCACGACTGTAGTCCGCACCAACAACCCAGTATTGATCACTGCTTGGCATATACAACAACGTATTTGACCAGAAATAGTTATTACCATTCAAGTGTTTGCGTGTCACATAACGCTGTTCCCCATACTCAAGTGCGGTCGAAATCTGCCAACGTGGCGCCAACCAATAACTGAAATCCAAACGCAAACCGCTATTTTGAGAGAAACGTTTCAAGGAATCGCTGCCGGAAGCGCCGCCGCCATACCAACGTCTTTCCGTAAACGGCATCAACGTCACTTCGCTGCGTGCAGTTTGGTAGCCCAAACCAACGCTGATCCGTGCATTAAATTCATTATATTTTTTGTTATCCCAATAGTAACGTCCATAACCAGACAAGCTCACTTTGCTGAAAAAGCCGTGTTGCAACGACCATTTTTTATCTGCGCCAAGATTGTAGCCAATCCCTTCTGCTTTTTCGCTTTGCCAAGCTTTCCAGCCTTTGACTTGCGTACCGGCTTTTGGCGCATTGTTGACGTTAGCCTCGTTTAAATAACTTAAACCGCCTTGAAATGTCCACTGATCACGCCGATTAATTGCCGTTAAATATTGATCAATCAACTGTACAAATGCCGGTGACACATTTTCAGTGCGTAACTTTTCAAACTGATCGCGTGCGGCTTCATTGTCATTATTCAAATACAGCACTTGCGCCATTTGGTAGCGTACCGGAATCAAATTCGGGTTTTTAGCAAACAAAGTGCGGTATAAACTCAGCGAATACGCATAATCTTGTTGCTGCTGTGCCAAGATCGCCTCGCCCCAAGTCACCAGCACCGGATCGGTTTTGCCTTGCGCTTGATAAATCGGCAGCAACAGCGCCACACCATCTGCATTATTCTGCATTAATGCCGGCAGTAACGCCCGCAGCACCAACTCAGGATATTTCGCCAGCTCTTCTTTGCTGATTGAAATGGACTTAGGTTGCGACACCGCACTTGGGGCTTGCAATGTCGGTTGCGGTAACTGAGGCTGTGCCACCTGAAATTTCGGCTCGTCCAAACCTAAACGTGGCGCCTGTTCAGTGGTCACGGTTTGTGCCTGCGCTGTGCCGGTAAATAAACCGCTAAAAATTGGCAACACTGCCAAAGAAACAAGAAATGAATGGTTGATACGCATAATACTCTCAAGTAAAAAGGCTATCTGAATAAGATAGCCTTGATTATAGTCTATTTTTTCAAATAAGGTTATTTTTGTTGCTCAGCGGCAAACACCACACCCCATTTAGCATTATGCGCTTCCCCGGCAATTTCTTCTGCTTTTTCACCGAAAAATGCGCCGTTGAGTGGGGCGGTCAGCTCATTTTCCTCTATTTGCCACTCTTTTTTACCCTCTTCGTTAATATTAAAAACGCCATTTCCTTTGAAAGCTCCTTCAGAGATATTCGCATCTACCAAGACCAAACCATTATACAATGAGCCTTTGACTGTTTTTTCACCAAAATCCGCCAGAAGCTTAACGTTACCATAAGTATCTAGCGGCCCTTGCCCATTATCTCTTAATACAAAAATCAATGCTGTTTTTGGGCTGTCATAACTAGCATATCCGCTAGTCGGTATTTCAGATATTGGCGTCATTTCACCATTATAAAATGCATGAACCAAACCACTCTCAGAATCTAAAATTGCACCTATTTTTACAGTGTTAATATTTGTTTTGTCCTGGCAACAAATTTTTCTTGATTTGTACTCTTTCCAAATATTACGAGCCTCAAAATCGTTCATCAGAGTCCAATCCCAAATATTATCAGAGACAAGATTCAATTTCTTGCCATCGACAACAATATGATCGTATTGAGCGGATTTCACCGTCGTTGATACTACGTTAGACGCTTGCTCTTGATCATTGGAATATTTGAATCCTGCTCCTTGAAGATCTTTTGGTGGTATTACTACAGGCTTAGGTTCTTCCTTAGGTGGCTCAGGGGCCGCTTCAGGTGAGGTCGGCGTTGTTTCTGGTGTAAAGGAGGAACTCGGTGCCAAAACTTCTACTGTCGGTGTCGTCGCCACAGAGTCTGTTGGGGCTGTTGTTGGCTGTGCTGGCGTTGTCGGAGTTTCTGCCGGTGTTGTTTCTGCCGATGTGACAGGTTGTTCTACTGGCGTCGGGTTAACCAGCGCTGCGGTTTCCGATGAACCGGAGCCACCACCGCCTCCGCCACAAGCGGTTAAGAGCAAAAGGCTAAGAGCGGTTAATCCGGATTTTATTTGTTGTTGTTTTTTCATAAATCACCTGTCTTTTTTAATTAAGTATTGCTGTTGAAAATAAATATATATCCTTAGGGAGTTAATGTTTTTCAACGGTACACCCTTTGTAAAAAAATTCAAGCTTGTCTCTTTTTTAAAGGGCTGTTTCCTCGCTATAAATCTTCAAATATTGATACAGATCAAGCTTTACAAATCTTTGGTTGCGCCGCTAGCAAAATATGCTAATATCGCAATCAATTCTCATTTACACTCAATTAAGTGAGAATCAACAACTTTCATCTAAATGAGAAAAGGATATCTTAATGAAAAAAGTCATGTTGACCGCACTTTGTGCTCTCTCTGCTAGCAGCTTAAGCCAAGCCCATGATTTATGGGTTTATGCCCAAGATGCCGAACAAGGTAAGCCGCTGCAAGCGGTGTTAGGTTACGGTGATAACTTCCCGGCAGGCGATCCGATTCCGGAAAAACGGTTGCATATTTTTCCACCGCTAGAATTGGTGACGCCGAACAAAACCGAAGCGCTGCAACAGCAAGGGGAAAACTATCACTATGTCAGCCCACAGGCACTGAGCGCAGGCGAATATAAAATCAGTTCAACCTATCGCCCAACTTTCTGGTCAAAAAATGCGGAAGGCTGGAAAATGCAAAACTTGAGCGAAGTGCCGGATGCCCACTATTGCGAGCAATCCAGTATGTATGCCACCACCTATTTTAATCTTGGCGGCGCTAAAGTCAGTGAATTTGCGCAAAAACCGGTCGGTTTAGAGTTAGAAATCGTACCGTTGGTTGATCCGAGCCAAATCAAACCGATGCAAGTGGTGCCGGTGCAAGTGCTGTATAACGGTGAGCCGGTGAAAGGCGCCACCATTATCGGCACGGCGGATACCTTGACTAAACTGGATTGGGATGCGGTGATGGATCATCGTGAACCACAGGCGTTTTCCGGTAAAACCGATAAAAACGGGGTGATGAATTTTATCCCGTTGCTGCAAGGCAACTGGAAATTGAAAACCAGCCACGAAGCCGAGTTCCCCGATCAAAAAATCTGCCAGAAGAAAAAAATGTATAGCACTTATACGCTAAACATTAAGTAATATTAAACCATAAAAGCGATAACAGCTCACTCCGGTTATCGCTTTTTTTGTTTGCATGACAGATTACGCCGTCGGCTCCAACGGCGCCTGCACCATCAATTCGTTGGCTTCGCTATTGAGCAGCACTAAGTAACGTTGGTACTGTTTCAACACATCGGCAATCAACTCTTCCGTGGTCATATACTGCACATCGTAACCAATACGACCGTCGCCAAAATAGGTGACCGGTTCAAATACCTGTTCATGTTTCATACTCGGCACGCTCTGCTCTTCCTGCATCGAAAGTGCGGTATCTTTGCTCTGAATCATCACGCCGTAAATAAAATCACGCATTACGCCTTTGTGAATCACCAGTTCGATACTACGCTGCGGTTCGTCCGTTTGGTTGATTTCTACCTGCAGCTGATGCTTATTCACTAATTCGTCACGCAATTGGCTAAACGCCGGCTTGACCACCTGTTGTAAGAATTGCTGAATATCCTCTTCTTGGGTCTGCTTCAAAATCTGGCCTAAGCGTTTCTTCCATTTATCACCACTCCAAAATACCGTTGATTGATTTAAACGGGTATTAAAGTAGTTTTTATCCACTCGCAAACCTTGCAGCAGGCTAAAACACATCAACACTGTAATCACGGCAAACGGTAGCGCCACTACCAAGGTCATCGCCTGCACCGCGCCCAAGCCGCCGGAATTCAGCAAGGCGATCGACAAAATAATCATCACCACACCCCATAGCGCACTTTGCCACTTTGGTGTATCCACACTTTTACCGCTCGAAGCAATATTATTTAATACAAAAATGCCTGAGTCTGCCGAGGTGATAAAAAACAGTGACAAAATCAACAGCGCTAGCAAACCACTCAAAGTCGATAATGGGAAATAGTCTAAAAATGCAAACAACAGCGTTTCCGGCGCACCGGTCAAGGCACTTAATGCCCCGCTATGTTTCACATCTTCCAAAATAGCGCTGTCACCAAAGATGGTAAACCACAGCAAATTAAAGGTAGCAGGGATGATCAATACCCCAAGAATAAATTCACGAATGGTTCTGCCTCGTGAAATCCGCGCAATAAACAACCCAACAAATGGCGCCCAAGAGAACCACCATGCCCAGTACAGCACTGTCCAACCGCTAAACCAAGCGGTGTGCTGCGAATCATAGCTAAAGGTACGGAAACTGATCTCAATCAGATTACTCAGGTAATACCCAATATTTTCCGAGAAAACCGAAAGCAAATACACCGTTGAGCCACTAAACAACACAAACAGCATGAGTATCAGTGCCAGGCTTAAATTGATTTCGCTTAACCGACGCACCCCTTTGCCCACGCCGGAAATCGCCGACAGCACTGCAATGCTTACCACTACGATAATCACTAATGAATTGCTGAAAAAGCTGTTTTCGCTCAAAATACCCACCGCCTGCAGACCAGCATTCAACTGTGACGAGCCGTAACCCAGTGTGGTAATGATCCCGAACAACGTGGCAATCAACGCCAGGGCATCAATGATATGCCCGTACACGCCGTGAATTTTATCACGCAACAACGGATAAAATGCCGAGCGAATCGACAGCGGCATCCGATAGCGAAAACCAAAATATGCTAGTGCTAATGCGATCGTACCGTAGATCGCCCAAGGGTGAATTCCCCAATGGAAAAAGGTGTAAAGCATCGCATTTTTCTGTGGACTATCCTGAGTAATTGGTGCTACCGAGTGCATCAGTGGCTCTGCCACGCCAAAATACATCAAGCCGACCCCCATTCCAGCGGCAAATAACATCGCCACCCAAGAGAAAAACGGATATTCCGCTTCTTCGTCATCACTGCCCAGACGAATATCGCCTAAACTACTCATCGCCAGTAGCAGTAAAAACAGAATAAAACAGCTGACCGACAAAATGTAAAACCAGCTGAAATAGTCAAACGCATAATTTTTTGCTACATTCAATCCCTGTTGCATTGACTGGGGAAACGCAATACATGCCACGGCAATTAGCACAACAAAGATAAAGCTGGGAATAAAAACCGGCAAACTGAAAGTTGAATGTTTTTTTAGTAAAGAAAACAAACCATTAACTCCTTAGGTATTATTAAAATATAGACTTTTATTGTATTTATAAGTATAAAAACCGCACTTATAATAATTTAATAGAATAAATAAATCAAATTTTAATCACAAAAAGGAATAAATAGATGTGTGATTATATAAAATCAGCATAAAAAAACCTGCCAAATTCAGCAGGTTTGTCTGTTATAAAGGAAGGGTTTTATTTCAAAAAATACTGATACGAATCGGTAATATCCTGATAG
>NZ_VDHF01000109.1:0-3201 GCF_006228025.1 Testudinibacter crocodili | reverse complement strand
GTAAGTAGAATATTATGAAATTCTTGTTATAAAGCGTTATAAGAATTTCGGTTAGAATAGGATAGATATCCTATTAATTTAATTATTTATTGCAAAATCTGCAGCCATTTGCTCGATAGGTAGAGCATCTTTATAACGCTGAATAAAGTTTTCATAGCCTCTTACCCATTCGGCATCTGGATTTGCTACGTTATCTTCAGTATTAGAGAAGATAATTTGATCCAAGTACCCTGTTAAAGAAAGTTGTGTTTGTTGAGTATAAGCTGCCAATAATGCAATTCCCCAAGCACCTCCTTCACTTGCAGTTTCCAATAAAGCAACCGGGACATTGAGTGCTGCGGCTAAAATACGTTGTGCAATATCTTTGCTCTTGAACAAACCTCCATGAGCAAAGATTTTTTCAATTTCTACATTTTCTTTTTTAGTTAATGTATCCATTCCTAACTTCATTGCACCAAATGAAGTGTATAGTTGTACAAGGACGAAGTTTGCTAAAGAAAACTTTGCGTTGGCTGGATGTAAGAACAATGGACAACCAGTTGTTAGATCTACTCCATGCTCTCCTGAATAAAAGCAGTAAGACAGTAATCCACCACCGTCAGGATTTGCCTCCAAAGCTTTATCAAATAACTTTCCGTATAGCTGTTCCATACTGAAGTCAACATTAAATGTATGTAGTATTTCACCAAAAAGTTGGAACCACGCATTAAGATCAGAACTGCAATTTTGGGAATGAGCCATTGCAACAAGTTCTCCTGCCGGAGTTGTAACCATGTCAAGGTCTCTATAAACTTTAGATAGTGGCTTTTCGAGTACCACCATAGCAAAAGCAGAAGTACCAGCCGAGACATTACCGGTTTTTACTTTAATGCTATTGGTTGCCATCATGCCTGTTCCTGCGTCACCTTCAGGAGGGCAGAGTATACAACCAGCTTGTAAATTACCGCTAGGATCAATGAGCTTTGCTCCTCTTTCAGTTAAGATTCCGGCATTATCACCAGCTAGTAATACATTAGGTAAAATGTCTTCAAGTTGCCATGTGAAGCCTTTATCACTAATTAATTGATTGAAAATATTGGTCATGGCAATATCGTAATCTTTGATTCCTGAATCAATGGGGAACATTCCCGAAGCATCACCGATGCCCAATACTTTTTTTCCAGTCAATTGCCAATGTACATAACCAGCTAATGTTGTGATGTAGGCTATATTTTGGGTATGAGATTCCTGATCTAATATGGCTTGATATAGATGCGCGACACTCCAGCGTTGTGGAATATTGTAATGTAACAACTCGGTTAATTGATCCGCAGCAATAGCTGTGGTGTTATTCCGCCAAGTTCGGAATTCACACAACTGGCGCTCTTGGCTATCAAAAGGTAAATAACCATGCATCATTGCACTAATGCCTATGGCAGAAAGGCGCTTTATTACCACTGCGTATTTTACTTGAACGTCCTTACATAGATCCTGATAGCTTTTGGCTATACCCGCCCAGACCTCATCTAGTGGATATGTCCAGATACCATTGACAAAGTGGTTTTCCCACTCAAAACTACCTTTTGCTAGAATATTCCCATTTGTATCAATTAATACGGATTTAATTCGTGTGGAACCTAATTCGATACCTAAATAGGTTTGACCATCTTCAATCAATGACTTTACATTGGTATGCATATTCCCCCCTCAAAAATTTATTCTCAAGAATTATAGAGTGCTCTATCATTCTTTATGTTCATTTGTCGAGATTCCTTAGAAGCATGTAAATGCACCATCAATGATAAAATCAGAACCGGTAGTGAAAGTACTCGTATCACCAGCAAGATATACGCAAATAGCTTGTAATTCTTCAGGTGTTCCCATACGGTGTAATGGAGCAATTGCATTCCATTCTTTGATTAATGGTTGGAGATCTTTTGAATTCAAAGTGAGTTCAGTACCGATATAACCAGGACTCAAACTGTTTACACGAACATTATGTTTTGCCCACTCAATAGCTAGTGATTTGGTTAGTTGGATGACGCCGGCTTTTGATGCATTGTAGGCACATTGCGGTTGTGGCACATTAACAATATGGGCGGACATTGATGCTGTATTAATTATGGAGCCGCCTGTACCTTGTTCTATCATCAGTTTTCCCGCTGCTTGCGCAGTTAAAAATACGCCAGTTAGGTTCACATTGATTACCTTAGACCATTGTTCTAGCGTCATATCTTCCGCAGGGATATTCAAACAGATACCAGCATTACAGAAAGCAATATCTAATTTGCCAAACTCTTGCTTAATTACGTCGATCAAATTATTAATGCTAGCTTGGTCTGTTACATCGGTTTTTACTGCCAGCGTACGAACACCTTCGCGATCTGCAATTTCAATAGCTGTTTTTTCTGCCTCGATAAGATCAAAATCAGCAATTACTATATTGGCACCAGCTTGTGCAAACGCAATTGCAACACTTTTCCCAATGCCACGCGCACCACCTGTGATAAATGCAGTTTTCCCGGTTAATTTCATTTTTTCTAAAATACTCATAAGTGCTCCTTTGTGTAAATTATCATGATAGGTAAATATACTTTATTAAAGCTATTTTTGTTAAGTGGATTTAACTTAATCCTTCCTAAATGTTTTTGCAATAGACTTTTATAAAATAACCTTGCAAAAGGATGGTTTTGCATTCGTTCTGTGATATAGTTCACGAAATTGTTAGTATGTTTACAAGAAGAGACTAATATGAACGCCGTTTTGGATGTAAAGTTAAATAATTATCAAAATATTTATAAATTATTTTTTTTGCATCACCAGTTGTCTAAGCCCCAGATTGTTCGCTTACTTAATTTGAGCCTACCTACAGTAACAAATAATATTACTAGATTGGAATCTGAGGGAAAAATAATCGCACAAGGTTTTTTACAATCTGAAGGGGGTAGACCGGCGATAGCATATAAATTAGTTGAAGATGCATTTATTTCTATTGGTGTTGAAATTCAAGAAAAAATAGTTAAATGTATCGCCATTAATTTAAAAGGTGATATTTTACAACAAAACAAAACAGACCTTATTTTTAAAAATAATAATAAATATGTTGAAAAATTAACTCATCATGTTTCTAGCTTCATAGAAAATATTGGATATAATATTGAGCGGATTTTAGGCGTCGGAATTTCAATTCAAGGAATCGCAGATAAAAATCGGAAATCTGTG
>NZ_VDHF01000108.1:0-1121 GCF_006228025.1 Testudinibacter crocodili | reverse complement strand
GCTAAAGGCTGCCTGAAACCGAACAACAGCCGTTTTTTAAAACAATCCGTTACACTTGATTTTTCTTATCAATGGATTGCCGAACGCCCTTATGGCGTGCATAGCTCAAGTTCGGCAATAACGGCTGTCCATTTCAGGTAGCCTTTGGTAGCAGGTGCGTAACTTCAGTTATAAATCAAATGTAAAAAAGGCACAAGTTGCAAACTTGCGCCGTGGGAGGTGTTTATAATCTTTGAACTGTTGACGCTGCTGAGGTTGCCGAACCCAATGGTTGCAGACTGTTTTTTTTGCGGTGTATTGTTTTGCTCCGCCATTGCTGTGCCCTTTCAAATAAATCATTGCCGGAATTACCGATCACGATATAGACCCGCGTCTTTAAGGTTTTGGATATACTGCGGCATACCCACTTTATTAACCTCTTCGATATACTGCGGCAAAATCACTTGCGGGATATTCTTCCGCTCCAAACGCACCTCGTCCATCCGCGCTTTATGCTTGCGGTAATCCGCCATCGATTTTACCACCGGGCGCTTGGAACACAGCTTGAGGCTTTTATCCATCAGCTCAAAATCCCGCTTGATCAGTTTATCCTCGTCGGAGGTGCCGTAATCAATAAACAACTGGTTACAGGCCAGGAAATGAACCGTGATGTTGGATCCTTTACCTAAGTCCGTGCCGATATTCGGCGGTGGCAGGGGGACGATGGCGGTGTAGGTTTCGTTATATTGTTTAATAATTCTTACTTCTTCTTGATTTAACCCCCCCCCTTTTTCCCGCGGATAAAAGCTTGCCCCCCATTGGGAATAGGGAGTGATACGCCAATGCACTCTTACCGTCAAGCCCGGCCGCCAGGTGGCAGGGATTGTCATGCCCCCGCAAGTAGAACCGCCGCCCCAGCGCCGTTTGCCCACTTGGTCTAAGGCCACACCGCTGGTATTGGGAATACAGCCGCCATTCACATTGCCGCCCAATACACTTTCATAAGTGTAAACCAAGGCCTCTACCGGCGCAAAATAAGATTCGTTCTTCCCGCCGACGATGCCGACAAAAGGCTGGTAGGCACTGCTGCAAGCGCTTAGCCCCAGCAGTATGCCGCACGATACAAGCATGGTTTTATTCAT
>NZ_VDHF01000107.1:0-1162 GCF_006228025.1 Testudinibacter crocodili | reverse complement strand
GCTAAAGGCTGCCTGAAACTGAACAACAGCCGTTTTTTAAAACAATCCGTTACACTTGATTTTTTCTTATCAATGGATTGCCGAACGCCCTTATGGCGTGCATAGCCCAAGTTCGGCAATAACGGCTGTCCATTTCAGGCAGCCTTTGGTAGCAGGTGCGTAACTTCAGTTATAAATCAAATGTAAAAAAGCACAAGTTGCAAACTTGCGCCGTCGGGGGTATTTATAATCTTTGAACTGTTGACGTTGCTGAGGTTGCTGACCCCAAAGGTTGCAGACTGTTTTTTTTGCGGTGTATTGTTTTGCTCCGCCATTGCTGTGCCCTTTCAAATAAATCATTGCCGGAATTACCGATCACGATATAGACCCGCGTCTTTAAGGTTTTGGATATACTGCGGCATACCCACTTTATTAACCTCTTCGATATACTGCGGCAAAATCACTTGCGGGATATTCTTCCGCTCCAAACGCACCTCGTCCATCCGCGCTTTATGCTTGCGGTAATCCGCCATCGATTTCACCACCGGGCGCTTAGAACACAGCTTGAGGCTTTTATCCATCAATTCAAAATCCCGCTTGATCAGTTTATCCTCGTCGGAGGTGCCGTAATCAATAAACAACTGGTTGCAGGCCAGGAAATGAACCGTGATGTTGGATCCTTTACCTAAGTTCGTGCCGATATTTGGCGGTGGCGGCGGCAGGGGGACGATGGCGGTGTAGCTTTCGTTATATTGTTCTATAATCCTGAGTTCTTCCTGATTTAGCCCCCCTTTTTCCCAGCTCGGATTCCATTGGGAATATGGAGTGATACGCCAGTGCACCCTTACCGTCAAGCCCGGCCGCCAGGTGGCAGGGATTGTCATGCCCCCGCAAGTAGAGCCGCCGCCCCAGCGCCGTTTGCCCACTTGGTCTAAGGCCACACCGCTGGTATTGGGGATGCAGCCGCCATTCACATTGCCGCCCGATACACTTTCATAAGTGTAAACCAAGGCCTCTACCGGGGTAAAATAAGATTCGTTCTTCCCGCCGACGATGCCGACAAAAGGCTGGTAGGCACTGCTACAGCCGCTTAAACTTAGCCCCAGCAGGATGCTGCACGACGCAAGCATGGTTTTATTCATGATGATGGCTCCTTGGTGTTGAGTGATGGCTTTTTAACTTT
>NZ_VDHF01000106.1:0-1959 GCF_006228025.1 Testudinibacter crocodili | reverse complement strand
TGGCGGGGGAGGTGGTAGTGCTGGCGGCAGCCTGTTGGTGGGTGGCGGCTAAGGCGCCGGTGTTCGTTTTGTCTTTGTCTTTATCGTCATTTTTTTCTTTTTCTTTTTGCGCCGCGATGTCATGTTCCAGCCGGGTTTTAAACGCCGCATTCTCCGGCCGCTCCAGCAAATAATCCAACAGCCAGTTGACAAAGGTGCGCGCCTCCGCCGCCCCGCGTGAGAAACCCACCACATACAAAACCATCCCTTTGGGATGGATTTGGGTGTTTTTTTTAGGCAGCGTAGCCAGAAATTGATCCAATTCGGTCTTGCGCCCCGCCGCACTGCCCATATTGCGTATCATCGCTTTGGCGTCATCGGTCTCCAAGCGTTTCGTTTGTTGGAACAGCCCGCTGCGCCCCAGGCTGTCACACAAGCGGGTTAGCCCCCAATTAATCCGTGCCTGGCCGAATTTGGCAAAGGCTTCGCCGAACATCCCCGGGTCCAAATCGCCCACTTCCTTAAAGCGCGTTCCCACCCCTTGGATATAGTGCTTAAACCAGCCGCGTTTAATCATCTCGTCATCATCGCCATTATTGCTCTGATCAGGCCGGCCGCCGGCGCCCATACAGGCATGAAACAGCCGTGCCACATTGGTGGTGCGCGGATAGGTATACGGGGCAATCCGTGCCGCCCGGGGTGCGGGCTTCTCGTTGGTGGCGGCCGCGGCGGGCGGTGCGGCGCCGGACACCTTCTCATCCGCCTCTTCGTTATTATTGGTGCCGTCGAAGAAGAAGCTGATCTTTAAGGTCTTCTGGCAAAGGGGTTCCGGCTTGCCTTGGGCATCTTTAGTAAAGCGGGTGCCACCGCGGTTTTGCTGTATCGCCGCGATGCTGGCAGGCAGCCGCCCGCCGGAGGTTTCCGGAAACGCCTCCGGCTGCGCAATCCCCGGCCAAGTAAAGGTTTCCCGCACGGGCAACGCATCGGCCAGTGTTTGGGCGACGCCGCCAACAAATTCGGCCGCCTTGTCGAAGGCATCGCCGCCTTTGCCCGCTGATGGCTTAGTGGTGTTTATAATCTTTGAACTGTTGACGCTGCTGAGGTTGCCGAACCCAAAGGTTGCAGACTCTTTTTTTTGCGGTGTATTGTTTTGCTCCGCCATTGCTGTACCCTTTCAAATAAATCACTGCCGGAATTACTGATGCCCTGCCGGAAGGTGTATTGACCCGATTCACTCCGTAGGATAGATACCCGTTTCATTAAGCTCTTGGATATACTGCGGCAAAATCACTTGCGGGATATTCTTCCGCTCCAAACGCACCTCGTCCATCCGTGCTTTATGCTTGCGGTAATCCGCCATCGATTTCACCACTGGGCGCTTGGAACACAGCTTTAGGCTTTTGGCCATCAACCCATAATCCCGTTTAAACAGTTTATCCTCGTAGGTGTTGCCGTAATCAATAAACAACTGGTTGCAGGCCAGGAAATGAACCGTGATGCCGCCGGACTTACCTAAGTTCGTGCCGATATTCGGCGGTGGCGGCGGCAGGGGGACGATGGCGGTGTAGCTTTCGTCATATTGTTTCATAATCGTTAGTTGCTCCTGATTTAACCCCCCCCCTTTCTCCCGCGGATAATAGCCCGGAGACCAGTCAGGGTAGGGACTAACACGCCAATGCACTCTTACCGTCAAGCCCGGCCGCCAGGTGGCGGGGATTGTCATGCCCCCGCAAGTATCACCGCCGCCATAGCGCCGTTTGCCCACTTGGTCTAAGTCTACACCATTGGTACCGGGAATGCAGCCGCCATTCACATTGCCGCCCGTTATATTGTCATCAGTGTAAACCAAGGCCTCTACCGGGGCAAAATAAGATTCGTTCTTCCCGCCGACGATGCCGGCAAAAGGCTGGTAGGCACTGCTACAGCCGCTTAAACTTAGCCCCAGCAGGATGCCGCACGATGCAAGCATGGTTTTATTCA
>NZ_VDHF01000105.1:0-27522 GCF_006228025.1 Testudinibacter crocodili | reverse complement strand
TTTAAATATTAGCAACCATTTTGTCTACTAGGCATGGTAGATCTCAAAATTAGCAACCATTTTGTCTACTATGCCAACAAATATCAACAGATCCTAGTAACCGCACTTTGACTCTTTCCGCTTTATTTAACGGTAGCTGGTCAAAGTGCGGTTTTGTTTATCGGCGATTTAATTAATTGCCCAACCGCCAGCATAGAAGCCAACCAGAATAATCGCGATAATCACCGTGCCGATATTCAGTTTTTTGATTTCGCCGGATACCAAGCGTCCGATCACCAAAGAGGCGAAGCCCAACATAATTCCAGTCACGATATTTGCGGTCAGCACAATAAACACAGCACAAATCAAGCCGCTCATAGCACCGATGAAGTCATCAAAATCCAGTTTACTGACATTGCTCAGCATTAATAAGCCGACATACATCAAGGCTGGTGCCGTGGCATAACTGGGCACCAAGAAGGCCAGTGGCTGTAAAAACAGCATGAACAGAAATAGCACACCGACCACAATCGCCGTGATACCGGTTTTGCCTCCGGCAGCCGTGCCGGCAGCAGATTCAATATAGACTGCAGCCGGTGCTGTACCGAACAGACCGGACATTATGCTGCTAACGGAGTCTGAGGTTAATGCTTTGCCGCCATTGACGATTTGCCCGTCTTTGTCGAGTAAATTCGCTTGTCCGGCAACCGCACGAATTGTGCCGGTGGCATCAAAAATGGCGGTCATCACGAGGGCAAACACCACTGGCAAAATAGCAGGTTGCAACGCACCCATAATGTCCAAGCCGAATGCTAGCGAGTTTTCTCCAAAACTTGGCACTTTTAACACGTCACCGCTGAATTTCACATTCGGATCTGCAATCAAGCCAACTAAGGTAATTGCCACGATCACCAGCAAAATGCCGCCTTTGACGCGTAAACGTTCTAAACCGAGAATAAAAGCTAAGCCCAACAATGACATAATCACGGAAAAAGAGCTGAAATCGCCCATTTTCACCGGCAAACCGGCATTGTTGGCGACCACTAAGCCGACATTATTGGCTGCAATCAGTAATAAGAACAACCCGATACCGATGCCGGCACCGTGCGCGATGCTGCTTGGCAGATTACGTAAAATCCAAGTGCGGATTCCGGTCACGGAAATTAAGGTGAACACCACCCCCATTAAAAAGACGGCACCCAGGGCAACCGGAATACTGACTTGCTGTCCGATAACCAAGCTGTAAGCCGTAAAGGCGGTTAATGAGATCGCACAGCCGATTGCCATTGGCGTATTCGCCCAGAAACCGATTAAAATCGATCCTAATCCGGCAACCAGACAGGTGGCGATAAACACTGACTCTGGCGGAAAACCGGCATCGCCCAGCATACCGGGTACAACAATCACAGAGTAAACCATGGCTAAAAATGTGGTGAGTCCGGCAATAATTTCCTGACGGAGATTGCTGCCACGCGCGCTAAGGGCAAAGCGTTTTTCCAGCAGTGGAGCTTGCTGTGAAGATGAAGTGGTCATCGACATCGTTCCTTATGTTAAGTTGTTGCTAGGGTTAAAAGAAATAAAAAAGAAAGGTTAGGGCATTCCCTAACAAAATAAAGCGTGGGTATTTTACCTGAGCGAAAGTACTCAGTGCAACTTTTCAACAGAACTGTGGTATTTGTGTTACGGGCCATTTGTCGAGTGCGGAGAATCCGATAACAATCGCTTCGCGCTATCGGCTGAAAAATGCTAAGATCTGCAATAAGATGATAGACAAGGAACAAAAAGAGGTGCCAATGTCACGGCTTGCAATTCAAGCACGGCTAAACGAAATCGAAGCGTATTTTCAGGCACTGTCGATACACAAGGATATGCCACTGCACCGAAAATTGGATCCGCGGCTTTTTTCACCAGACAATGAAACGCTGGCGCAATGTTTAGCGCAGGCACTGACCACTTTGCAGATTGTGCAACAGGCTTGTGTTGAAGGGCAAGATGAGGCGCTGACCGCATTTTATGCAGAAAAACTGACAGCGCAATACTATGTTTTGCAGGAACTGACCGGCGACAACCGCACTTTTTATCAGACAAAGGCATCTGGCAAAGAGGCGGATCGTAATCAGCAAGCACATGAGGTACATCGTTTGCCACCACCACAACGTTTAGCAAAATATTATGAGTTTTTAACCCGTTTTAATGATTTGATTGCTGAACAATACACGCAACTGCTTGCTTGTGAAATAAGCGAAAAAAGTGCGCGACAGCAGAAAATTGCTACGCTAGAACAGCGAAAGCAACGCTGCCAAGCGGCGATCGATCATTTAGAAGAGTATTTGGCTTTTGTCGAAGCGCGACAGAAGAAAAGTGCGGTTTTTTAACGATATTCTGTCACGTTGCAAAAAAACTAAACCGTAATATAAATGCCTTGCTCCATTCGTGATTCAGGGTATTTTACGTCGGTTGGTTATTGAATAGTCGTGAAGTGGTTAATATCTCGCTTTAAGAGATGGATTTAATCTTCTACAATTTAGATACTGCTGCGTGGTGGATGTCAAATGTTTTGCCATAAAACAGCCGTACCTTTTAAGTTGAAGCAAGCCTCAACTTTTGGTGGCTAATAAGATAAAAGTGCGGTTTTTTGTTGAACTTAGTTAAAAAGTATTTATACTATTAAACTAGTACATCGGTACAGAGTTGTAATAACTTACTCAGCAAGAAAGGACATGATTTATGAAATTGACAAAAACATTATTAGTGACCGCACTTGGCAGTTTGGCAGTGATCAGTGGTACAGCGGCGGTGGCTGCGGCGCCGCAGAAGGTAGCAATAACCACGATTGTCGAGCATCCGGCATTGGAGGAGATCCGTAAGGGGATTATTGATCAGTTGGCGAACGAGGGGTTTGTTGACGGTAAAACCATTAAAATTGATTATCAAAATGCACAGGGCAGTTCAGCCACCGCAGGGCAAATTGCGCGTAAATTTGTGGGGGACAATCCGGCGGTGATTATTCCGATCACGACACCAAGCGCCCAGCCGGTTGCGGCAGCAACCCGGCAAATTCCAGTGATTTTCAGTGCAATTACTGACCCTCTGGCAGCAAAATTGGTGAAACAGTGGGGAAAAAATGAGGGCAATGTCGCCGGTGTTTCCGATCAAATTCCGTTGGAACCGCAGGTGGAGCTGATCCGTACGTTGGTGCCAAATGTGAAAAATATTGGCTATGTGTATAGTCCCGGTGAAGTCAATTCAGTTGCGGTGCTGGAAATGTTGAAAGTCGCAGCAGAAAAACAGGGCATCGGTGTGTTGGCAGTGCCGGCACAGCGCACCATCGACATCAGCACTGCAGCCAAAAGTTTGGTGGGTAAGGTGCAGGTGATTTACACCTCGACCGACAATAACGTGGTATCGGCTTATGATGCGTTGTATAAAGTGGCGGTTGAAAATAAAATCCCGTTGATTGCGGCAGATTTTGGTTCGGTTGAACGGGGGGCAATTGCGGCATTGGCGACCAACCAATATAACGTTGGGGTTGAAACCGGCAAAATGGCGGCACAGGTTCTGCGTGGTGTGAAAGTGCCGGATTTAGCAACCGTTCGTATGACTGATCTGGATCTGTACCTTAATCCACAAGCTGCAGCGCTACAAGGCGTGAGTGTGCCGCAGGCATTATTAGAAAAAGCGACTAAAATCGTGGGAGCTGAATAATCTATATCAGCGGGCTTAAGCAGAAGAAAAGGGCGGATAAACCGCCCTTTCAGATTATTGACAAAGGTCATAGATAAGGCAGCGTGGGGGCGGATTATATATCCGCCCATTTACGAAGTGCGGTATAAGCACTTAATCAATAACGAAAAAATGCAAAGTGCGGTTCGGGCGGATATATAATTCGTCCCTACTTTTACAATAAATATTGTGCGTTTTAGCCTTTGTCATTATAAATCAACATACAAAAAGATTATTTCGCAATCCGTTTGTACTTAATTCGGTGTGGTTGCACCGCTTCAGCGCCAAACGTTTTCTTTTTCCACTCTTCGTAATCGGTGAAGTTGCCTTCGTAGAAGCTGACTTTGCCTTCGTCGCCGTAGTCCAAAATATGGGTGGCGACCCGGTCTAAGAACCAGCGGTCATGGGAAATCACCAAGGCACAGCCGGGGAATTCCAAAATCGCATTTTCCAACGCACGTAGGGTTTCCACATCGAGATCGTTGGTTGGTTCATCGAGCAGCAATACGTTGCCACCGGTTTGCAGCAATTTTGCCAAATGCAAACGCCCACGCTCGCCGCCGGACAGTTCGCCGACGCGTTTTTGTTGATCTACACCTTTGAAGTTAAAGCGTCCGACATAAGCACGGCTTGGGATTTCAAAGTTGCCGATCTTCATGATATCCAAACCACCGGACACTTCTTCCCACACGGTTTTTTTGTCGTTCATGCTGTCACGGAACTGATCAACTGAGGCTAATACCACGGTATCACCTAGGGTAACATTGCCGCTGTCCGGTTGCTCTTGTCCACTTAACATTTTGAACAGCGTGGATTTCCCGGCGCCGTTTGGGCCGATAATGCCGACAATTGCCCCTTTCGGAATGCTGAATGACAGATCATCGATCAAAGTGCGGTCGCCGTAGGATTTGCTCAGATTGCTGACCTCGATCACTTTGTCGCCTAAACGTGGACCCGGTGGAATAAACAATTCGTTGGTTTCGTTACGTTTTTGGTAATCGCCGCTGTTCAATTCATCAAAGCGCGCCATCCGTGCCTTGCTTTTTGCCTGACGGCCTTTTGGATTTTGGCGTACCCATTCCAACTCTTTCTCGATCGATTTCTGACGGGCAGATTCGGTCGCCGCTTCTTGTGCTAAGCGTTTCTCTTTCTGTTCCAACCAAGAAGAGTAGTTGCCTTCCCACGGAATGCCTTCACCACGGTCAAGCTCCAGGATCCAACCGGCAACGTTATCTAAGAAGTAACGGTCATGGGTGATCGCCACCACCGTGCCTTCGTAATCATGCAGGAAACGCTCCAACCATGCGACAGATTCGGCATCGAGGTGGTTGGTTGGTTCGTCCAACAGCAGCATATCTGGTTTTTCCAATAATAAACGGCACAATGCTACACGGCGGCGTTCGCCCCCGGACAGATGTTCGATCTTGGCGTCCCAATCCGGCAGACGCAGCGCATCGGCGGCACGTTCCAGTTGGTTTTGTAGGTTGTGACCGTCGTGGGCTTGGATAATCGCTTCTAATTCGGCTTGTTCTGCCGCCAGTTGATCGAAATCTGCTTCGGGATCGGCATACAGCGCATACACTTCGTCCAACCGTTTTAATGCATTGGAGACTTCACTTACCGCTTCTTCAATCGCATCACGCACGGTTTGCTGTGGATCGAGTTTTGGCTCTTGCGGCAAATAGCCGATTTTGATGCCCGGTTGCGGGCGAGCTTCGCCTTCGATATCGGTATCAATCCCTGCCATAATGCGCAGCAGCGTGGATTTTCCGGCGCCATTTAAGCCGAGCACTCCGATTTTGGCGCCCGGAAAAAAGCTGAGGGAAATATTTTTCAAAATATGACGCTTTGGCGGCACGACTTTGCCGACACGGTGCATCGTATAAACAAATTGGGTGGACATGGTGGTTTTCCTTTATTTATCGGATAAAAATCACCTTATTATAGGCGAAATTGAGTGTTGGTGCTACGGCAGAAACGCAAAGTGCGGTCAGATTGAACGCCTGACCGCACTTTGGCTCAGTAAGAGAAATTAACCTGCAATCTGCATAAAAATAATGCTGTTATAGGCGATATAGCATAACAATAACATCAGCCCTGCCCAGCGTTTAATATAACCGTTTGGATTTTGATAACGATAGCCAAAGATAAAGAGAATGGCGGTCAGGAACAACATCATCGGCATATCACGGGTTATGATTTCATGATCGGCTTGCAACGGGTGGATCGTAGCGGCTAAACCGACCACGGCAAGGGTATTGAATAGATTTGAGCCGATAATATTGCCCAGTGCCAAATCATGTTGATTTTTGCGTGCGGCGGCAATTGAAGAGGCTAATTCAGGCAGTGAGGTGCCAACGGCAACAATAGTAAGACCGATCACTAGTTGGCTAACCCCAAAATGGTTGGCGATGGTTACCGCTCCCCAAACCAACAGCTGTGAGCTCAGCACCAGTACAATTAAGCCAAATAGCAATAACCCGATGGCTTTACCGATGTTGATGTTGCCTCGATTTTCATCAGCATCTTGCTCCCGAACCGCACTTTTTACTTTTAATCCGTCACGAATGCTGACAAACATAAAGATTGCGAACATCAATAAAATGATGATGCCATCAAAACGGCTGATATCACGATCGAATAATAATCCGGCAGAGACCAGTGTGACGGCAAGCAACAGTGGCAGCTCTTTTTTCAAAATAGAGGGCGCAACCAATACAGGGCTGATCAAGGCGGTGATACCTAAAATCAACGCAATATTGGCGATATTTGAGCCGTAAGCATTGCCGAGGGCGATCCCTGGATTGCCTTGTATTGCCGAGGTAACCGAAACCACAATTTCAGGGGCAGAGGTGCCGAAGCCGATCACTAACATCCCAATTAACAATTTAGGCATGCCAAAATATTGTGCGGTTTCACTGGCACCATCGACAAATTTGTCGGCACTCCAGACCAATAGTATTAAACCGATGATAATGGCGCAACAAGCAAGCAGCATAAGGGGATAAACTCCAGATAAAAATAAAGCCCGTAACCAATAACGGTTATGGGCTAAACACTGTTGGCTTACAAAAAGCGTTTACAAAAGGAGACAAATAAAAGCTCACCAACAGAGAAAATTGGCTCCTCCTGCTGGACTTGAACCAGCGACATACGGATTAACAGTCCGCCGTTCTACCGACTGAACTAAGGAGGAAATGTTTGTTTTTCAGCATACAATGCCGAATTGAGGGGCGCATAATACTGAGTTGAAATTCGCTTGTCAAGAGTGGGATAACAAAAAAACGTTAGGAATCTTGGTGGGGTTTTCTATCCACACAGCCTGTGGATAACATTGTGGATTATTTTTTGTTAAATGTGGCAAAACATAGGAAATATGCGACTTTGCGTGTTTGGTTTCCGATTTGGTCACAAAATAACATTTATTTATTTATCAACAAGATATAAAAAATCTAGTCTTTTTTATATTATTTTTTCTGAAAATTTGAAGTTTGCCTCTTGACAGATTATAGACTGTGCAAAAACTCAATTTTTGATAATTGTTTTTTGTCGAAAAAAATAGAAAGTTTAGTTGAACTATCAGTTTGATAGGTTATATACGGGGTATTGCCGTGCGAATCGGATATTCATTTTAAAATTTGCTTTTGAAGTGTGTTAAAATAGCAACCTCGAGTTTAGCATACAATAGTGATTTTAATTATGTCGACAGTCGCCTCTTTATCGAATGGTAAAAGTAGTAAACCGTTCAAGCTGCATTCTGATTTTAAACCGTCCGGCGATCAGCCGCAGGCGATTGGTAAATTAATTGAAGGGCTGCAGGACGGTTTGGCGCATCAGACTCTGTTAGGCGTGACCGGATCAGGCAAAACCTTTACCATCGCCAATGTGATCGCACAACTGAATCGCCCGGCAATGCTGCTGGCGCCGAATAAAACCCTCGCGGCACAACTGTATGCCGAGATGAAGGAATTTTTTCCGGAAAATGCGGTTGAATATTTTGTTTCCTACTACGATTATTATCAGCCGGAAGCCTATGTGCCGGCGAGTGATACCTTTATCGAAAAAGACGCTTCAATTAACGATCAAATCGAACAGATGCGCTTGTCGGCGACCAAATCGTTTTTAGAACGGCGCGACACCATTGTAGTTGCTTCGGTTTCTGCGATTTACGGTTTGGGTGATCCGGATTCTTACCTGAAAATGATGCTGCACCTACAAAGCGGTACGATTATCGATCAACGCCAAATTTTATCCAAACTTGCCGAGTTGCAATATACCCGCAACGATCAAGCTTTTCAGCGTGGTACTTTTCGGGTACGCGGCGAAATCATCGATGTTTTTCCGGCAGAATCCGACGATGTGGCGCTGCGAATTGAACTGTTTGATGAAGAGGTGGAACGCTTGAGCCTGTTTGATCCGCTCACCGGACACAATTTCGGCGCCGTGCCACGTTATACGGTGTATCCGAAAACCCACTATGTCACGCCACGTGAACGGATTTTAGATGCGATTGAAAAAATTAAAATTGAGCTGGCGGAGCGGCGTCAATATCTGTTAGAAAACAATAAATTACTTGAAGAACAGCGCGTTACCCAACGTACGCAGTTTGATATTGAGATGATGAATGAACTGGGTTATTGCTCGGGCATTGAAAACTATTCCCGCTATCTTTCTGGGCGAGGTGAGGGCGAGCCGCCACCGACTTTGTTTGATTATATTCCGAGCGACGGCTTGCTGATTATCGATGAATCGCACGTTACCGTGCCACAAATCGGCGGTATGTACCGTGGTGACCGTTCGCGTAAAGAGACGCTGGTGGAATACGGTTTTCGTTTGCCGTCGGCATTGGACAACCGTCCATTACGCTTTGAGGAGTTTGAACGGCTGGCGCCGCAAACCATCTATGTTTCCGCCACGCCGGGACCTTACGAGCTGGAAAAATCCGGCGGTGAACTGATTGATCAAGTAGTACGCCCGACCGGCTTGCTGGATCCGATTTTGGAAGTGCGTCCTGTTGCCACTCAAGTCGATGATCTACTCTCGGAAATTCGACTGCGCAGCGACAAAAACGAACGGGTGTTGGTGACGACGTTGACCAAGCGCATGGCAGAAGATTTGACTGATTATCTGGAAGAGCACGGCGTGCGGGTGCGTTATCTGCATTCGGATATTGATACTGTCGAGCGAGTGGAAATTATCCGCGATCTGCGTTTGGGCGAATTTGACGTGCTGGTCGGCATCAACTTGTTGCGTGAGGGGCTGGATATTCCGGAAGTGTCACTGGTGGCGATTTTAGATGCCGATAAAGAGGGCTTTTTGCGTTCCGAACGTTCGCTGATCCAAACTATCGGTCGTGCGGCTCGGAACCTGAACGGCAAAGCGATTTTATATGCGGATCGCATCACCAACTCCATGGAAAAAGCGATGGGCGAAACCAATCGCCGTCGTGAAAAACAGATTGCCCACAACCAAAAATACGGCATTGTGCCACAAGCGCTAAACAAAAAAGTCGGTGAATTGCTTGATATCGGGCAAGGAGCAAACAATAAAGCGCGCGGTAAGCAAAAACGACCAAAAGTGGCAGAGCCAAGTGCGGTTTACCAACCGAAAACGGCTAAAGAGTTTGAGCAGCAGGTTAAAAAACTGGAACAACAAATGTATCAACATGCGCAAAATCTGGAGTTTGAACAAGCCGCCGCCGTGCGTGACGAGTTGCATCGCTTGCGGGAGCGGTTTGTATTAGGTGATTAGCCTAGATAGAGGATAATATGGAACAAAGCACAGGTAATAAAACCATCAGAATGTTATTTGGTAAAGCGGTAGAACATGATTGGGATAACATTGATCCCGAAAAACTAGCACTATTTAAATTGCTTGAATTTTCTAAGCAGGATATTGTAATGGGGCGATTTTATACTGATGATGAGATCATGGAACAATTAGAATTTTAATTCAAATATAGATAATTAATCAATAAAGTAGGGGCGGATTGTATATCCGCCCGTTTGCGAAGTACGGTATAAGCATTTAATTAACAACAGAAAAATGCAAAGTGCGGTTTGGGCGGATATACAATCCGCCCCTACAATCCAAACGCAATATTGAGGGTTATCTATAATTTGATTTTGGCTTTTTTATAACGAATAAAATTAAGATAGAGAACCATTTTGCAAAACCCAAAAAACAAAAAACCGCACTTTAAGCGGCAGAAACCAGCCTTAACTCCGTTACAAAAAAACTTGCTTGATACGTTGGGTGAGCTGATGTTGGCGGATAAGCGTCGTTTGACCTCACGGATTTACGGGCTGAACAATATCAAAAATGAACAGGCGCAAAGTGCGGTAGCTGCCGAGATCGAGCAGGCGATTGCGGCGGCGAAAGTGCGGTTGGCACAGCGCCAGACCGCACTTGCGATCGAATATCCAGCGGATTTGCCGGTTAGTCAACGCCGTGCTGAGATTTTAAAAACCATTGCCGAACATCAAGTGGTGGTGATTGCCGGCGAAACCGGCTCGGGCAAAACCACCCAGTTGCCGAAAATGTGTCTGGAGTTGGGCTTAGGCACAAAAGGCATAATTGGGCATACTCAACCACGGCGGATTGCGGCACGGGCGGTAGCAGCACGAATTGCCGAAGAGCTGAAAACTGAGCTGGGTGATTTGGTCGGCTACAAAGTGCGGTTCAGCGATCAAGTCAGCGACAACAGCCGGGTCAAATTGATGACCGACGGGATTCTGCTGGCGGAGATTCAAACCGATCGTTACCTGAATCAATACGATACCTTGATTATCGACGAAGCGCATGAACGCAGCTTGAACAATGATTTTATTCTTGGTTATCTGAAACAGCTGTTGCCGAAACGTCCCGATTTAAAACTGATTATCACCTCGGCAACCATTGATGTGGAACGGTTTTCGCAGCATTTCAACAATGCGCCGATTATCGAGGTTTCCGGACGCACCTATCCGGTGGAAGTGCGCTATCGCCCGCTGGTCGAGGAGGAAGATCAAGATCAGATTCAAGGCATTTTGAATGCGGTCGACGAATTGCAAGCGGAAGGACGTGGCGATATTTTGATTTTCCTCAGTGGCGAACGGGAAATCCGTGACACCGCAGATGCGCTACAAAAACAGCAGCTACGTCACACCGAAATTTTACCGCTGTATGCCCGTTTGTCGGCGCAGGAGCAGAACCGGATTTTCCGTCCTAGTGGTCTGAATCGGATTGTGTTGGCGACCAACGTGGCGGAAACCTCGCTCACGGTGCCGGGCATCAAATATGTGATCGACCCTGGCACCGCACGGATTTCGCGTTATAGTTACCGCACTAAGGTACAGCGGCTGCCGATTGAAGCGATTTCGCAGGCTTCCGCCAATCAGCGTAAAGGGCGCTGTGGTCGGGTATCCGAAGGGATTTGTATTCGGCTGTATTCCGAAGAGGATTTCAATGCCCGCCCTGAATTTACCGATCCGGAAATTTTGCGTACCAATCTTGCTTCGGTGATTTTACAAATGACCGCACTTGGGCTGGACGATATTGAATCGTTCCCGTTTGTCGATGCGCCGGATCGCCGTTATATCCAAGACGGCATCAAACTGTTGGAAGAGCTGCAAGCTTTTGCTGTGGTCAAAAGCAAAAAAGGCGAACAGCGGCAATTGACTGCCGACGGTAAGCAATTGGCGGCGTTGCCGGTCGATCCACGTTTGGCGAAAATGGTGTTGAGTGCGGCAAAATTCGGTTGTTTGCGTGAAGTGATGATTATTGTGGCGGCATTGTCAATCCAAGATCCGCGCGAACGACCACAAGAAAAACAGCAGGCTGCCGATGAAAAACACCGCCGTTTTGCCGATGAGCAATCGGATTTCTTGGCGTTTATCAATTTGTGGAGTTATCTACAAGAACAACAGAAAGCCTTGAGTAACAATCAATTCCGCCGTTTGTGCAAAAGTGAATACCTAAATTATTTGCGCTTACGTGAGTGGCAGGACATTTATCACCAACTGCGTTTGAGCGTGCGTGAAATGGGACTGCATATCAATTCAACTGAAGCAGATTACGCTTCGATTCACCGTGCGCTGTTGACCGGTTTGCTGTCGCATATCGGGCTGAAAGAGGCGGAAAAACAGCAGTATCTTGGTGCACGCAACACCCATTTTTCAGTGTTCCCGAACTCAGTGCTGTTTAAGAAAAACCCGAAATGGCTGATGGCGTCCGAATTGGTGGAAACCTCGAAATTGTGGGGACGAATGCTGGCGAAGATCGAGCCGGAATGGATCGAACCGCTAGCCGGACATTTGACCAAATCCAGCTACGCTGAACCGCATTGGGAAAAAAGCAAAGGTGCGGTGATCGCCAATGAAAAAGTGGTGTTGTACGGCATTCCGATTGTGGCAAACCGCCCGATCAATTACGGCAATATCGATCCGCAGGAGAGCCGCGAAATCTTTATTCAAGCGGCATTGGTCGAGGGCAATTGGAATACCAAACATAAATTTTTCCACCAGAATCTGCGTTTGATTCGTGAAATTGAAGAGCTGGAACACAAAAGCCGTCGGCGGGATATTTTGGTCGATGAGCGGCAACTGTTTGAATTTTACGATCAACGGGTCGGACAAGAGGTGGTGTCGCAAAAACATTTTGACAGTTGGTGGAGAAAAATACAGCAACGTGATCCGGAATTGTTGAATTTTGAAAAATCGTTTCTCACCAATGAGGCGGCGCAAGCCGTCAGCCAGTTGGATTTCCCGAATTTTTGGCAGCAGGGCAATTTAAAACTGAAACTCAGTTACCAGTTTGAACCTGGCAGCGAAGCGGACGGGGTAACGGTGCATATTCCGTTGGCACTATTGAATCAGGTTGAGCCGCAAGGTTTTGATTGGCAAATTCCCGGCTTGCGGCGTGAATTGGTGATCAGCCTGATCAAAGCATTGCCGAAAGCAGTGCGGCGTAATTTTGTGCCAGCGCCGAACTATGCCGAGGCGTTTTTGGGGCGTGCCGAACCGCTGGCAAAACCGCTGTTGGAGAGCCTGCAATACGAACTGCGGCGCATGACCGGCGTGACGGTTGATCTGGAATTATGGCAGGCGGCGCAACTGGAACCGCACTTGAAGATCACGTTTCGGGTGATTGACGACAACGGGCGCAAAGTGCGGGAAAGCACCGATTTGGATCAACTGAAATTTGAGCTGAAAGATCAGGTGCAACAAACGTTATCGGCGGTGGCGGACGACGGGATTGAACAGAGCGGCATTCATATCTGGAATTTCGATACGCTACCGCACTTTTATCAGCAGAAAAAGCGTGGCTACAGCGTGAAAGCTTATCCGGCGCTGGTTGACGAGCAGGATTCGGTTGGGATCAAACTGTTTGAAACTGAATTTGAACAGCAGCGTTCGATGCAACAGGGATTACGCCGTTTATTGTTACTCAACGTACCCTCACCGATTAAATATCTGCATGAAAAACTACCGAACAAATCCAAACTGGGCTTGTATTTCACCCCATTTGGGCGAGTGTTGGAGTTAATTGACGACTGTATCGCCGCAGCGGTCGATAAATTGGTGCAAGATTTTGGCGGCGTAGTATGGCAAGAGGCGGAATTTCAGCGTTTGCGCGATAATGTGCGGGAAAACTTGAATGAAACCACGGTGGAAATTGCCAAACAGATTGAGCAAATTTTAACCTTGACTTTTGAAATCAACAAGCGTTTGAAAGGCAAAATGGATTTCACCATGGCGTTTGCGCTGTCGGATATTAAGGCGCAATTGACAGGGCTGATTCATCCGGGCTTTGTACAGCGCAACGGTGTTAAACGGCTGCCGGATCTGCTGCGCTATCTGCAAGCGATTGATAAACGGCTGGATAAACTGCTGCAAGATGTCAACCGTGATCGCGCTAATATGCTGAGAGTCGAAGCTGTCAGCCAAGCGTACCAGCAATTATTGGCAAAATTACCGAAATCACAGCCGATAAATGATGAAATTTTAGAAATCCGTTATATGATTGAGGAACTGCGGGTCAGCCTGTTCGCACAACAACTCGGCACTGCATACCCGATTTCCGATAAACGGGTGCTGCTGGCGATACAAGGGACGAATAATTAAGACGGTAAAGGTAAAGTGCGGTTTTATTGAGATTGTAGGGTCTGTTGATCTTTTACCGCACGGTTGATTGAAATTAAATCAGTTAAAAACGATTTCAAAAAATAAACTTGCACAGCTTTCAGCCTTTCGCTAGTATGCACAAGTTAAATTTAATTATTTTGGCTTTGTCATTGACAGGGCTATACATCAAGTGTAGAGAATTATGTACGAAATTTTAATTATCGCCTATATTTTGGTATCGATTGTCTTAATTGGTTTTATCCTGCTACAACAAGGCAAAGGCGCTGATATGGGCGCTTCTTTCGGATCCGGCGCTTCAGGCACTATCTTTGGTGCGGCAGGTTCAGCGAACTTTTTATCACGCACTACGGCGATTTTTGCGATTCTGTTTTTTGTGATTGCGTTGGTGATCGGCAACATCAACACTCATCGTCAAGCGCCACAAGGTACTTTTGATGACCTGAGCAACGAAGCACAAAGCTTGCAGCAAAATACGACTGCACCAGCGTTGGACGTGCCAGCAACAAAACCGAACAGTGATATTCCTCAATAAATTATAAATTGCTCTGGTGGT
Source organism: Testudinibacter crocodili (assembly GCF_006228025.1). Taxonomy (NCBI): domain Bacteria; kingdom Pseudomonadati; phylum Pseudomonadota; class Gammaproteobacteria; order Pasteurellales; family Pasteurellaceae; genus Testudinibacter; species Testudinibacter crocodili. Next base: position 13,143 of record NZ_VDHF01000105.1, on the reverse strand, counting down.
GGAATTGGTAGACACGCTATCTTGAGGGGGTAGTGTCCATAGGATGTGCGGGTTCAAGTCCCGCCCAGAGCACCAAGACCTATTTCGTAGCCTTTCGCAGGCTAACGAAAAGTTAAAAAAAGCCAGTAAAATCAACGTTTACTGGCTTTTTTCTTGTCTTTCTGTTGCCGTGCCCTATCGTAGCTTAAAGCCGTTTCAGCGAAACGGCTCAGATCTAGATTAAGGCTATTAATTCCACTGTGCAAAACAGGCTTCAGCAGCATCTAGTGTTTTTTCGATATCCGCTTCGCTGTGTGCCAGTGACATAAAACCCGCTTCAAAGGCAGATGGGGCGAGGTAGACCCCTTGTGCCAACATGGCGTGGAAGAACTGTTTGAAGCGTTCGCTGTCGCACGCCATCACTTGTTGATAGCTGGTGACTTCGTTTTGTTCTGTGAAATAGATACCGAACATTCCGCCAACATAATTGACTACCAATGGGATATGGTGTTTGGCGGCGCGCTGTTTTAAGCCTTCGGCAAGCCGGCGGGTTAAATCGGCTAATTTTTGTTCGTTACCGCACTTGGAGAGTTCGGTGAGACAAGCTAGTCCTGCTGCCATCGCAATCGGATTGCCGGAAAGAGTACCGGCTTGGTAAACCGGACCGATTGGGGCAAGGTGTTGCATAACCGCTTTTTTACCGCCGAAGGCACCGACCGGCATGCCGCCGCCGATCACTTTGCCTAAACAGGTAAGATCAGGTTTGACATTATAATGCGCTTGCGCACCGCCTAAAGCGACACGAAAGCCGGTCATTACTTCGTCGATAATCAGTAATGCACCGTATTGATCGCACAGTTGACGTAGTCCTTGTAAAAAGCCGTCTTTCGGTGGTACGCAGTTCATATTGCCGGCAACAGGCTCCACGATAATACAGGCAATTTCGTCCGGATATTGTTGAAACACCTGTTTAACCGAATCCAAATCGTTATATTGACACACTTGGGTGTGTTTGGTGAAATCGGCAGGCACGCCGGGTGAGCTCGGTTGTCCTAATGTTAATGCGCCGGAGCCGGCTTTTACTAGCAATGCATCGGTGTGGCCGTGATAACAGCCTTCAAATTTAATAATTTTATCGCGTTGGGTATAGCCGCGCGCCAAGCGAATTGCCGACATGGTGGCTTCGGTGCCGGAGCTGACCATACGCACCATTTCGATTGACGGCACCAGTCTACACACTAATTCTGCAAGTTCAATCTCAAGTGCGGTTGGTGCGCCGAAGCTCAAGCCTTTTTGTGCGGTTTCGATCACAGCATTGCGAATGACGGAGTGGTTGTGCCCTAAAATCATTGGCCCCCAAGAGCCGACATAATCGATATATTGCTGTCCGTCGCTGTCATAAATATAGGCACCGTCAGCTTTTTCGATAAATAACGGTGTGCCGCCAACCCCTTTAAAGGCTCGCACTGGTGAGTTGACACCGCCGGGAATACGCTGTTGTGCTTGTTGAAATAATTGTTCAGAATGGTTCATCAATATGATTCCTATTTAATCAGATAACGGGTTTTGAGTCGGATATTGTACTTTAAATTGCCCTTTTTTATGTAGAAATAAAAAAAGATTCTCGACTGAATTTATCTTTATGCTATTCTTGCGCAATTTAGAACAGCAAAAATAGCACGATTATAGTAGCATTGCTGTTGGTTAGAGATGGTCATGAAGACCGTATCCTATAACTCCTAATTCAGGAAAATGAAGTTTTATATGTGGCTATCATTATTACTGCCTTTTATCGTTTCATTTAGCGTTCTCGTTTTTATTCGTCCTTTAGCACAAAAAGTCGGCTTGGTCGATAAACCTAATTACCGCAAACGCCATCAAGGGGCGATTCCGTTGATCGGCGGTATCGCGCTATTTATTGGTAATCTCAGCTTTTATCTGCTGCAATGGAATGAGATGCGCTTTCCTTATCTTTATCTTTTCTGTGTTACCGTGTTGCTGGTGGTCGGGGTGTTTGACGATCGATTCGACATTAGCCCGTTTTTAAGGGCGGTGATTCAGATTATCCTTGCTGGCATGATGATTCACTATGCCCATCTTGAATTAGCTTCGTTGGGGCAGATTATCGGGCCATTCCAACTGCAATTAGGCTCACTCTCGTTTGTGGTCACGGTGTTGATTACTTTGGCGGTGATCAATGCGTTTAATATGATCGACGGCATTGACGGTTTGCTCGGCGGTTTGTCCAGTGTCACTTTCGGCGCAGTGGCATTGTTGATGTTGCTGGATGGACAGATTAATTTGGCGGTGTGGTGTTTGGCCCTTATTTTGGTTATTTTGCCGTATGCGCTGTTTAATTTGGGCGCATTTGGTGTAAAAAACAAAGTGTTTATGGGTGACTCCGGCAGCACCTTAATTGGTTTTACAGTAATTTGGATTTTGTTGCTCAGCACCCAGGGCAGCGGGCATCCGATTAATCCGGTAACCGCACTTTGGGTGATTGCGATTCCGTTGATTGATATGGTGGCGGTGATTTTTCGCCGTTTGCGTCAAGGGAAAAGTCCGTTTCGTCCCGATCGCCTGCATTTGCACCATCTGATGATGCGTGCTGGTTTAAGCTCACGCCAAGCGCTGTTTTTGATTACCTTCGTTGCTGCGTTGTTTGCCGGTTTTGGTATTTTGGGTGAAATCTATTATATTGACGAATGGATTATGTTTGCCCTATTTATCCTACTGTTTTTTATTTATTATTACTCCATCGCCCGAGCTTGGCGCGTCACCCGCTTGATTAAACGGATGCGTCGCCGTGCATCACGTTATAAAAAGACACATTTGAAACCATAACGCTTACCATAAAAAAGGATTTTTTTATGTCGGAACATAATTCATCTCAGCAACATACGCCGCAACAACCACAATTAATAGAACAGCTTGATCTGCTTGCATTTGTCAGCATTCTGTGGCGTAAAAGTTGGTTAATTCTGCTGTTAATGGGAGCAGCTGCTGCACTAGCCTATGTTGTAACTGCTTTTGTTGTAAAACCCTCTTGGCGTGCGGAAGCCTATATTGAAGCCCCACGAGAAAATGAATTGGGCAATTATTATGCGTTGTACAATATGTACAACTTGATTTCGGCTGACTCAAGTGCGGTACAACCGCAGCAAACGCTAAGTGGTAATGCAGTCAATGCTGAATCGCTGACTCTGCCGCAATCGGTTTATCAACAATTTGTCCAACAGGTTAAATCTTATGATGTCTTGAAAAACTTCTGGCTCAGCACGGATTATTATAAGCAGATGATGAATGGTGATAAAAACCATGACGACGGTTTATTGGAAAGCCTGATCACCAGTGTTAATTTTGTCGAAGGCAATGCGCGCAATAACAGCAATGATAAAATTGAGCTGACGTTGAACAATCCGAAACAGGCGGCAGAGCTATTGACGGCATTTGTGGCATACGCCAATATTACGACCCGTCAGACCGAATACACCCGTTTGATCAGCCAATGGAAAACCCTGTTTGATCAAGTCAACTTGGCCGTCAGCAACAAGTTGGAACAAGATCAGCGAGGCAATATTGTGCCAGCTTCGGTTTGGCAGAGCAAATTGGCGATGATGACATCGGTACAGCCGCTGGATAATCAATTCAGCGCTTTTCACTACTTGAAAACGCCAGCACAGCCGCTATCACCTTACAGCCCGAACGCAATGTTATGGATCTTGGCAGCAGCTTTTGCCGCATTGCTGTTGGGTTCTGCGTTGGCGATTATTTTGGCGTTAAGACAACATACCGCTAGCAACAAATAGGTGAAGATTTTTAATATGAAAAAATTCAAAATATTGACGGTTTTCGGCACTCGTCCGGAAGCGATTAAAATGGCACCACTGGCACAAGCGTTAGCGGGTGACCCACAAATCGAGGCGAAAGTGTGCGTCACCGCACAGCATCGTCAAATGTTGGATCAAGTGCTAAACCTGTTTGAGTTGGTGCCGGATTATGATCTGAATATCATGAAAGCTGGGCAGGATCTGACCGACATCAGTGTGCGGATTTTGCAGGAGCTAAAACCGGTGCTGGCTGAATTTAAGCCGGATTTAGTCTTGGTGCACGGCGACACCACGACCACATTTGCCACCAGTTTGGCGTGCTATTATCAACAGATTAAAGTGGGGCATGTTGAAGCAGGCTTGCGTACTGGCAATATCTACTCGCCATGGCCGGAGGAGGGTAACCGTTGTCTGACTGGTGCGATTGCCAGTTACCATTTTGCGCCGACGTTGAGTTCTCAGCAGAATTTGTTACAGGAAAATAAACCGAGCGGCAGTATCGTGGTCACGGGGAATACCGTGATTGATGCGTTGTTGTGGGTCAAACAAAAATTGGCGGCAGATACCGCACTTTCAACACAATTAGCGCAGCGCTACCCGTTTTTGGATCCACAGAAAAAATTAGTGTTAGTCACTGGACATCGCCGTGAAAGTTTTGGCGCTGGGTTTGAACGCATTTGTCAAAGTATTGCCAGTTTGGCAAAAAATCATGCTGATATTCAAGTGGTTTATCCGGTACATATGAATCCAAATGTGCGTGAGCCGGTCGAGCGCTGGTTATCGGACATGGATAACGTATTTCTGATTGAACCGCAGGACTACCTGCCGTTTGTCTATTTGATGAACGGCGCTTACCTGATCTTGACCGACTCTGGTGGGATTCAGGAAGAAGCGCCGTCACTGGGCAAACCAGTGTTGGTGATGCGCGAGACCACCGAGCGCCCGGAAGCGGTGCAAGCCGGGACGGTACGCTTGGTTGGCACTGATCCGCAACGGATCATCACAGAGGTTGAGCGATTATTGAACGAGCCGTTGCACTATCAAAGCATGGCAAAAGCCAATAATCCTTATGGCGACGGTAAGGCTTGCGAAAGAATCATTACCGCCATTAAACAATTTTTGGCATAACAGCCAGTTAGAGTAAAAGGTTATGAGTACAGAATTTAATACAATTTCGGTCATCGGTTTGGGGTATATCGGCTTGCCGACGGCGACCGCATTTGCTAGCAGCGGTAAGCGCGTGTTGGGTGTGGATCTGAACCGCTATGCGGTGGACACCATCAATCAAGGCAAAATTCATATTGTCGAGCCGGATTTAGATGTGGCAGTGAAAAGTGCGGTTGAGCAAGGTCTGTTGACCGCCAGTACCAAAGTGCTGCCGGCAGATGCATTTTTAATTGCCGTGCCGACCCCATTTAAAGATCACTACCAGCCGGATCTCAGTTATGTCGAATCAGCTTCCAAAAGCATTGCGCCGGTGTTGCAAAAGGGCAATTTGGTGGTGCTGGAATCGACTTCGCCGGTCGGGGCAACCGAACAGGTAGAACAGTGGTTGATGGAGCTGCGTCCGGATTTGAGTTTTCCATCGCAAGTCGGTGACCAAGCAGATATTAAACTGGCGTATTGTCCGGAGCGTGTGCTGCCGGGCAAAATCATGCAAGAGTTATTCTCTAATGATCGCGTGATCGGTGGTTTATCGCCAGCTTGCGCTGAACAAGCAGCACGTTTATACCAATTATTTGTCAAAGGCGAATGCATTGTAACTAACGCGCGTACTGCGGAAATGTGCAAACTGACTGAAAATAGTTTCCGTGATGTCAATATTGCGTTTGCCAACGAACTGTCGCTGATTTGTGACCACTTGAAAATCAGTGTCTGGGAATTGATTAAGCTGGCGAATCGCCACCCACGTGTGAATATTTTGCAGCCGGGCGCCGGCGTCGGCGGGCACTGCATTGCAGTGGATCCGTGGTTTATCGTGGCGCAAAGCCCAGAGCAGGCTCGTTTGATTCGTACTGCCCGTGAAGTCAACGATTACAAGCCACATTGGGTGATCGAACAGGTCAAACAGGCGCTGGCAGAAGCCGTGACACAACGCGATTGTAAGGCGTCTGAGATCACCATTGCCTGTTTAGGCTTAGCGTTCAAACCGGATATCGACGATTTGCGCGAAAGTCCGGCAGTGGAAATTACCGCAGAATTGGCACAATGGCATGTGGGCAAAGTGTTAGCGGTAGAACCGAATATCGAAAAATTATCGGCACAACTACAACAAAAAGTGCAATTAACTGAATTGGATCAAGCCTTAACCGAAGCTGATATTTTAGTGTTATTGGTCGATCACAAACAGTTTAAAGCGGTTGCGCCGCAACAAATTCAGCAGCAATGGGTGATTGATACCCGTGGAATTTGGAGAAGCTGAAAAACATGGCAAAGTGCGGTTTTGAGCTGATCAGCAGCCAGTGGGAAAGTGAGTTTTTCGGGCAACGGATTGCAAAATTGCAATTTTTGCCAGCGCAGACCGCACTTTCCTCTGAATTGGAGAAGCCTGAATTTAATCAAGAAAGTGCGGTTTGGCACGATTTTGATCTGGTGCAATGCAAACTGCACGCCGATCAATTGCCGCAGATTCAACAGCTGCAAAACTTAGGGTTTGAATTTGTCGAAGGCGAGCTGGATTTTTGCTTGTCGTTAAATCAGAGTATGCAAAGCGAATCAGGCTTCAGCACCGCCGCTATCGATGATATTGATCAATTGGAAACAATTTTTGGCAGTGCATTTTTAAGCAGCCGTTTTCGTCAGCCGTGGTTCAGCGCCGAGCAAAACAGCCGTTTTTATCGCACCTGGATTCGCAAAGCGGTGTTGGCGCAATTTGATGATCTGTGTTTGTTGCTGAAAAATCAACACAATGAGATTCAGGGGGCGATTAGCTTGCGCGTGATTGACTCAACCCAAGCCAGAGTCGGCTTGTTAGCGGTTGCCGAACACGCCAGAGGGCGTGGCATTGCCAAGCAATTATTGCAAAGTGCGGTCAACTGGTGTTTGCAGCAGCAAAAGCAACAGATGTGGATTGCCACGCAAGCGAATAACCGCCAAGCCATCAACCTCTACCAAAAACAGGCACGGCTCGAGCAGATTAGCTATTGGTTTTATCATTCGAAACAATAAACGAATTAGCATTATAAGCAGCAAGGATAGATTATGATTCCATTTAACAAACCGCCGGTCGTCGGCACCGAACAGCAGCAAATCGCCAAAGCGTTGACCAGCGGCAAACTCAGTGGTGACGGTCCGTTCACCAAATTGGCAGAACAGTGGCAGCAACAGCAGTTCAAAGCCAAAAAAGTGCTGTTGACCCCGTCATGCACCGCCTCGTTGGAAATGGCGGCGTTGCTGATTGACATTCAGCCGGGCGACGAAGTGATTATGCCGAGCTACACGTTTGTTTCCACCGCTAATGCGTTTGTGTTGCGCGGTGCAAAAATTGTGTTTGTCGATATTCGTCCCGACACCATGAACTTGGACGAGAGCAAGATTGAAGCCGCAATCACACCAAAAACTAAAGCGATTGTGCCAGTACATTACGCCGGAGTAGCGTGTGAAATGGATTCCATTATGGCGCTTGCCGAGAAACACAAACTGTGGGTGATCGAAGATGCGGCGCAAGGCGTGATGGCGAATTATAAAGGCAGAGCGTTAGGTACAATTGGGCATATCGGTTGTTATAGCTTCCACGAAACTAAAAACTACACCGCCGGCGGCGAAGGTGGCGCAACGCTGATTAATGATGTGAATTTGATCGAACGAGCAGAGATTATCCGCGAAAAAGGCACTAACCGTAGCCAATTTTTCCGTGGACAAGTGGATAAATATACCTGGCGCGATATGGGATCCAGTTTCTTGATGTCGGATCTGCAAGCGGCATATCTGTATGCACAACTGGAAGCGGCAGAGCAGATCAATCAACGTCGGTTAGCCATTTGGCAGCAATATTACCAAGCGTTTCAACCGTTTGCCGATCAGCGTGTTGAGCTACCGTCGATTCCGCAAGATTGCCAGCACAATGCGCATATGTTCTACCTGAAACTGAATGATGTGGCTGACCGCACTTCGTTCATTGATGCCCTGAAAGCGGCAGAGATTATGAGCGTGTTCCACTATGTGCCACTACATTCCAGTCCAGCGGGCGAAAAATTTGGGCGGTTTAACGCTGAAGATCACTTTACCACCCAAGAAAGTGAGCGTTTGGTGCGTTTACCGCTGTTTTATAATATGACGGACAGTGAAGTGGAAAAGGTGATTTCGGTTGCGACTGCGTATCTGCAAGCATAACGGTGATCGCACTTGGTTCGGTATTAATTTATTGCAAAGTGCGGTGGTCTGTTTATGAAAAAATCACTTGGAAGCACCACTGTTTGGACAGCGTCGTCCACCTTGGTAAAAATTCTTATCGGCTTACTGGTCGTCAAGTTGCTGGCGGTCACGTTCGGCACCGAAGGTGTTGGGCGCGCGGCTAACTACATGACGCTGTTGACGGTGCTCGGCGTATTTGCCGGCGGCGGAATCTTCAACGGTGTGACCAAATATGTGGCGGAATATGAAGAAAAGCCCGCACAGTTACAAGCGGTGTTAGCCACGTCTTCACTGATTATTGTGCTATTCTCGGCACTGGTTGGCATTTTGCTGTTCGGCTTCGCCGTGCCGATTGCGAATTTTCTATTTGCCGAAAACGGCTATCAAAGTGTGATCCGAGTGCTGGCGGTGCTGCAATTCGGCATGGCTTTGAGCAACTATTTTCTGGCTATCTTGCGTGGACAACGCAATGCTAAAGCCAATGCACTCAGTATCATCATCGGCTCGCTGTTAGGTATGCTGCTGTTTTTACTGGCACAGCACTATTTAGGCTATCAAGGAGCACTAATTGGTTTGGCATTGATTCCGGCGCTCACGTTTTTGCCTGCGATCGTTGTTCTCAAAAAGTCATTTTCATTGAGATTATTCAAACCGCACTTTGAGTCTGAACAAGCGAAAAAATTGCTCAAATTTTCCGGCATGGTGTTGATCACTGCGATTACGTTGCCGGTGGCTTACATTGTCATGCGTGATCGACTGCTGGAATTTTATAGTCTGCACGACGTTGGTTTATGGCAGGGCGTCAGCAAGATTTCTGATGCTTATTTGCAATTTATCACCGCTGCGTTTTCGGTGTATTTACTGCCGACGTTTGCCAAATTAAACGATCCTCGTCAAATTCAGCGCGAAGTGGGCAAAGCATTAAAATTTGTGCTGCCGACGGTGTTGTTGGTCAGCATTGCAATCTATCTGTTGCGGGAGCTAGTGATTCGGATTCTGTTTTCTGAGCAGTTTTTGCCGATGGAGAATCTGTTTATCTGGCAGCTGTTGGGCGATGTGTTTAAAGTATCGGCGTATGTGTTCGGTTATCTGATCGTGGCGAAAGCTGCACTAAAACTGTATGTCTTGGCAGAAATTAGCCAGTTTATTTTATTATTGGGCACGTCTTATTGGCTGATTCCGCTCAATGGTGCGGTCGGTGCAACCCAGTCGTATTTGATCACTTATTTCAGTTATTTTATGCTGTGTGTTATCGGCTTTGCGCTGTACCTAAAACGAGCCGGCAAGCCACTCACTCAGCAGTAAGGACCAATCATGAGAATTTGCCATATTTTCGGCTCGAATATTCCGCACCATAACCAAACGGTGATGGCGTTTTTCCGTGAACAATTATGGGAGCGGATTCCGTCGCAAGCGCGTGCGGCATTTTATATTGTCGGCGGCAGCAGTGAAAATGATCCGCCGGAAGTGAAACGTTTTGCCAGCAAAAAAGCGTTGGCTAACTTTTTGATTAAAGAAGCTAAACAACGCTCAGATACTTTCTATCTGCTGCACGGGCAGTTCAATGTTGCGTTGTGGCTGGCGATATTATGCAATAAATTACCGCTGGATCGCATCGGCTGGCACATTTGGGGAGCAGATTTGTATGAAGATTCTAACCAACTACAATTCAAACTGTTTTACCCGTTGCGGCGTATGGCGCAGAAAAAATTACGCTATGTGTTTGCGACTGCTGGCGATTTGCAACGGTTCAGTCAAATTAATTCGAATGCAGAGCAAACGGTGCTGTATTTTCCGACCAAAATGGATCCTAGTTTAAAACCGCCTTTAGCAAGTGCGGTTAGCGATCGTCCGTTAACGATTTTATTGGGCAATTCCGGCGATCCATCCAACCGCCATGTAGAAGCGTTGCAACGCATTAAGGCACAGTTGGGCGAGCAAGTGCAGATTTTGATCCCAATGGGCTATCCGGAGCATAATCAAGCGTATATCAACACAGTTAAAAGCCAAGCCGCCGAGCTATTTGCCGCAAGTGCGGTCACGGTGTTTGAACAGCGGATTGATTTTCAAGACTATTTATCCATGCTGGCGCAATGTGATGCCGGCTATTTTATTTTTTCTCGGCAGCAGGGAATCGGCACCATTTGTTTATTGACGCAATTTAATGTTCCGCTGGTGCTGAACTGTGAGAATCCGTTTTGTTTGGATATGCAACAACAGCAAATCCCGTTTGTCCAGCTGGCGGAGGTCAGCCGAGAAAGCTTAAATAGCGCTAAAGTGCGGTTGTCAGAATTGGATAAAACTCGGATTGATTTTTTTGCACCGAACTTTGTTCAAGGCTGGCTGGATCTGCTGCAAAAATTGGCACAGAAATAAGAGATCAACTATGTTAACCTTAGCTCAACTTAGCATTTTGGTACTGCTTTACACTTTTTCAGTGATCTTGATTGGCTATTTAGCCTATCAATCATTCAAAAAAGTGCGGTTTTCTTTTCATCTATTATTCACGTTGGTTTATTTACTGACGTTTTATTTAGGTTTTCCGTTCAGTATGGTGCTGGCATTCGGTTTCAATGTGCCGTTGCTGCCGTTTGAGATTCTGTTTATAGCCCAGTTTTCTGCACTGATTTTTTATCTGCTGTATTATGTGGCTTACCAAGTGCGGTTGTTACCACGTAAAATTCAACCAGTAACTGTTACTGTCGCAACCGCTCGTCAATATTCCGCTTCAGAAGCGATTATCGCCGGCGTGATATTACTTTTGGTGGCATTGGTGACCATCGGTCTGTTTTTCAGCTTCAACGGTTTTCTATTGTTCAAACTCGACAGTTATAGCCAAATTTTCTCACAAAGCGTCAGCGGAACCGCACTTAAACGCTTTTTCTACTTTTTTTTACCGGCGTTACTGATTTTCTATTTTTTAAAACCGAGTAAACTCAATTGGCTGCTGTTTTTGTTGTTCGGCGTCAGTTTTGGGGTGTTGACCTATTTATTGGTGGGCGGAACTCGTGCCAATATCGCGCTGGCAGTGGCGATTTTCTTCTTTATCGGCATCAGCAAAGGCTATATTTCGATTACGACCTTGGCGATAGCCGGCGGTGTGGCGATTGTGGCGATGTTCGGGTTGGCATTGGCGCGCTACGGTTTGGATGTCAGTGGCAGTGAGGCGTTTTATACCTTTTTGTATTTAACCCGAGATACCTTTTCGCCATGGGAAAATCTAGCACTGCTGTTCTCGTATTACCAAAAGATTGAATTTCAAGGGTTGGCGCCGATTATCCGTGATTTTTATGTCTTTATTCCTAAAGGATTATGGGAAAATCGTCCGGACTTAGTGGTTAATTCCGCCAACTATTTTACCTGGGAAGTGCTGAATTATTATGCGGGGCTGGCGATTTCACCAACGCTGCTCGGATCATTTTTAATTATGGGGGGCGTACCGTTGATGGTGTTGGGCGCATGGTTATGCGGCTGGTTGTTGAAAGCAATGGATTTTTTCTACCAATACGGCAAAAGCACACTTCACCGCAGTAACGGTGCCTTGATTCAAGCTTATTGTTTCGCCAATATTTTTAATATTATCGTCTTGGTCAGGGAAGGAATGGATGCGTTTGTGTCGCGTTTTGTGTTCTTTGCCTTGATTTTTGCGATTGCGGTAGTGCTGGCAAAAGTTATCGTCTTACTGTTTCGGCAAACCAACAGTGTACAAATAAAATTAATCAAATCTTGAGAGCAGAAAAATAATGGAAAAAGTCACTATTCGCGGCATCGATATTTTAGCCGTTAAAGATCAAACCACCTTTTTAGCTTTTTTATTGAATGAAAATGGGGTGCAGCAAGGCAAATTAATTGCAATTAATGCAGAAAAAATTATCACCGCTGAAAAACAACCGGAAATTAAGCAACTGCTGCTGAATGCTGAATTTAAATATGCCGACGGCATGAGTATAGTCAAATCTATCCAGAAAAAATACCCGCAATACCGCACTTTGCAACGGGTGGCTGGCTGTGATTTGTGGTATGCCTTGATGGAAAAGGCGGGAAAATTGCAGACGCCGGTATTTTTGGTCGGTGGGCAGCCGGCGGTGTTGGCAGAAACCGAACAAAAATTAAAAGCACAATGGCAGGTGAATTTAGTCGGGTCGCAAGACGGCTATTTTAAAGCAGAGCAGCAAGCGGAATTAATCGAAAAAATTAAAGCCAGTGGTGCGAAAATTATCACGGTCGCAATGGGATCACCAAAGCAAGAGCGGTTTATGCAGGCGTGCCAACAGGCGTATCCGCAAGCATTATATATGGGCGTTGGTGGTACTTATGATGTTTTTACCGGAAGAGTTAAACGTGCGCCATTAATCTGGCAAAAAGCCAATTTAGAGTGGTTGTACCGTTTATTAAGCCAACCAACACGTTGGCGTAGACAAGTGAATCTGCTGAAATATGCGTATTATTATTTGACGAATAGATTATGATTGCGCAGGCAAAATAAACAGAAAATTAGGAAATAATCGCCAATTTGCATATTTTAACAGCAGGTGAGAAAAAAAAACGAAAAAGCACTAGACAAGTTATTCAGAAACACTTAATATGCGCCCCGCAACGACGCGATGTGCGCTCGTAGCTCAGTTGGATAGAGCGTTGGCCTCCGGAGCCAAAGGTCTCAGGTTCGAATCCTGTCGAGCGCGCCATGCGTTCGCATTTGATTCAGCTAACGCTTGTCAACATCAATGGTGGCTATAGCTCAGTTGGTAGAGCCCCGGATTGTGATTCCGGTTGTCGTGGGTTCAAGTCCCATTAGCCACCCCATTTACTTCTGTTAGTTATACTAAGAAGTAGCAGTCGGCGAGTAGCGCAGCTTGGTAGCGCAACTGGTTTGGGACCAGTGGGTCGTAGGTTCAAATCCTATCTCGCCGACCATTTCACTTTTATAAGTTGAAATAACCTTGCTAAAAGGTAGTGTTTTTCGTTCTTTAACAATATATCA
>NZ_VDHF01000104.1:0-33105 GCF_006228025.1 Testudinibacter crocodili | reverse complement strand
AAAGATCAACAGACCCTATGCTTCCGAGAGATTTTTCATACTGCAGAGGATTAAATGAAAAAATCACGTTTTTTTTTATTGGTGCTCGTCATTATCATGGGCTTGGGATACCACTTCCTGCGCCCACTGACGATTTTTAGCCAACCTAAAATTACGACTATCAATTTAGATACCGACAACTACCAACAGACCGCACTTTCAAATAACACCGTTTGTTTTCGGCAACATGTCGCAACGAGAGAAAATCTGGCGGAAAAAGCGCGCTATCAACTGCTCGTGTGGAATTTACACAAAGGGCAAGATCCCGGCTGGCAGGAAGCTATTCAGCAATATTCAGAACGCGCAGATTTCCTATTACTGCAAGAAGCGACCGAACAAAACCAAATACCGCACTTTTTATCTGCACCCACCACTTGGCACGGGGTGCAAGCCGGCACTTTTGCCTACCATGGCGATATGTCAGGCGTGATGTTGTTATCTCACCAATTGCCACAACAGTATTGTGTCGGCAGTGAAAACGAGCCTTGGATTCGGATACCCAAAATTGCCCAAGCGGCAGTTTATCCTCTCAGTGGTGACCGCACTTTGCTAGTCATCAATCTACACTTGGTCAATTTTGAATGGAATCCTGAAAACTACCACAATCAACTGCGTGAAATGTTTCATTTGGTCAGCCAGCATCAAGGTCCGATTATTCTCGGCGGCGATTTCAATAGCTGGAGTGACAAACGTTTAGATTTAATCCAAACGCTTGCCAGACAATACGCCTTAAACGAAGTGCGGTTCGAACCAGACCTGCGTCTGACGTTTATGGACAACCCGTTGGATCATGTTTTTGTGCGTGATATTGAAGTGCTGAAAGCGTGGACTGAACCGAGCGACAGTTCGGACCACAACCCGTTATTTGTGGAATTTGAGTTGAAGACTATTAGTGATAACAAATGAATAAAAAAGCCGGAATCACCCGGCTTTATGAATATATTGCGCTTTTTCAAAGACTTAGAAGAACACACGCAAACCTACACCTGCGTAGTTATCGATCTCTTTACCGCCACCAATTTCAGCATTATACTTGGCTTTGAATGAGCCGCCTTCGACATAAGTGACCACATTTTTGTGCAATTTATAGTCTGCACCAACAATCCATGCACGCAAATTCGCTGCTTTTTTCAGTTCGACTTGATCCGCTCTGCCCCAAATGTATTGACCGTAAATAGAGGCATTATCCAGATATTGATATTTCAGACCTAAACCGATTTCACGTTTTTTGTTGAACGGTAATTCGCTGACAGTATTATTGCTCATAGAACGATAAGTGATTGAATCTACACCGTTAGTCGATTTATTTTGTGAATAATCAACCGCAATCGCAAATTTGTCCACCACCAACTCAGAACCGACAGTGAAAGCATTCTCTTTGTGTTCTGCCACGTTATTGGATTTCACTTGGCTAAAACCACCGTTCAGATTTAATTGGGTATTCGCTGCCAGATCAGCAGTATAGAATAACGCTGCGCCCCAACCGGCTTTGTTGTTATATTCTTTTTTATCCGCTTCACCGAACATATAGTCTAAACCAAAGCTGAAACCTGACCACTCAGCACTACGGAATTTAACCGATTTGTTAGCGCTGGTTTGAGTTTGGTTGACGCCGCCCAAATCATAAGTGTAATCAGACAAACCAACATCATCCAAGTTGGTTAATTGACGTCCGAAGGTGATTGTTCCTACGCCATCTTGCTTAAAACCGGCATACAAACGTTTGGTTTCTACATCATTAAATCCGTTTTCATTATCTTTTTCAAAACGGAATTCAATGTTAGCCAAAGCGCTTAAGCCGCTGCCCAGATCTTGCGATCCTTTCACGACTAAACGGGAACCTTTATTTTTCAGATCCGCACGCTCTCCGGAATCTTTACTCAATAACACACGCAAAGAACCACCCACTTCGACTTTAGCGCCGTCTTGGTCATACACCACTGCGGCATTAGCTGATGTTGCTGCGACTGCCGCAACAGATAATGCGATTAATGTTTTTTTCATGATAGTTGCCTTTTTAGGTTTGATTTAAATCAATATATTTATTCGGTTGCTAGTACACAAATAAACAGAACTCATTTGAAATATCGCACTACAAAATCGCTCAACTTCAAAGTAGTCACATGGAGCATACTGACAGAGTCTATTTTTGCTGTCAAGACCATATAAAAACAACATTATCATAAATATCTGAAAATATCAATGCATTATACACATGTAACGTTAATGTTATTTTTTATTTACCTAGTGGATTATTGAATGAAAATTTGACAAGACATTCAAAATACTAACTTTGCATAATATCAAGTTATAAAAAAATTATAATTTTTAGTCTTTTAGAGTAAATATATCTTGCATGGCAAGCCGTACAAGGTTACGTATAAGTCAGCCACTTTGCGGCTGTAAGGATTAGACAACACTTTATGAAAGTTAAAACGCTCAATCTTGCAGCTAAAGTAGCGGGGCGATTATATATCGCCCCGAACCGCACTTTGTAAACGGGTCGATAGTTTAATCCGTCCAAGCCTTCCCAAAACTATTATCAATAAACGAAAAGGTCGGCATAAGCCGACCTTGTTTAACGTTTTTCTGTATTAACAGATGATTAGAAGAATACGCGTAAACCCAAGTTAACTGCGTTGTCTTTCCACACTGTATTTCCAGCTTGTTTACCTTTGATAGTGATACCTTCTAAGTATGTCACTACGTTTTTGTGGATTTTATAGTCAGCACCTAAGATAAAGCCGTTGAATTTAGTATCAGCTTCGTTCAGCGCTTTACCTTTACCCCATAACCATTCGCCATAAACTTTAGACGCATCAGTTACTTGATATTTCAAGCCCAACTCATACTCATTGATTTTGTAGTATTTAGTCAGGATAGCTTTACCGCCATCATCTTTCTTAACAACGCGGAAAGTTACACCCTGTGCTTTATCATCTGTTTTACGTTGGGAATAATCAAAACCAACAGCGAATTTATCATAGCTCACTCTCAAGCCTGAAGTGAAGCCTTTCTCTTTGTAGTTACCTTCAGCTAGTGTGCCACTAACAACAGTTGCGTCTGTAGAACGATTGTCTTGGCTGAAACCTACTGCAGCATCAATACCTAAATCACCGAATTTATTATTATATAATGCACCAACTACATAACCACGATTGTTATTTACCTTAACAACTTGTTTATTAACTTCTTTGGTTTTTGCAGAATTACCGAATAGATAGTCAACACCGAAGCTAAAGCCACCAAAGCTAGCTGAACGGAAGTGAGCTACTTTATCACCAGAATCCGTTACTTTGTTGATACCACCGAAGTTATAAGTAAAGTCAGATTGACCTAATTCATCACCAATGGTCAGTAATTTACCAAATGTTAATGTACCAACGCCTTCTTGTTTGAAACCAGCCCATAAGCGAGAAGTTTTAGTATCACTACTAAAATCTGGACGAATTTCTAATTGACCAACCGCACTTAAACCGTTGCCTAAATCTTGTGACGCATTAACCGTAATACGGGAACCGTTATTTAATAAATCAGTACGTTTGTCTTTGGCTTTTTGTAAAACTAAACGAACAGAACCGCCAACTTCTACTTTAGAACCGTCTTGGTCATAAACCACTGCTGCATTTGCGGAAGTTGCTGCTACCGCTGCTACTGCTAAAGCTACTAATGTCTTTTTCATGATAGTCTGCCTTTTTACTTTAATTTAAAATGAATTTATCTATGTTGCTAGTGCATAAATAAACGGAACTTAATTGAACTTTACATTAATTATGTTGTCCAACTCGGTTTTTAATTTCCGAGGTCATACTGACAGAATCCATTTTTCGTGTCAACCCTAGCTCTCCATTAGAAAATAAACAGCAATGCTATATATTTCAATACATTAAGATAAACGATTGCTCACCAGTGAGCATTTTACATACAAAAAAACCCTGCTTTTGGAGCGTTTTACTCATCGATAATTTTGTAAATCATGTTACACGAAAACATAAGATATTGATTTTAAACGAATAAAATCAATGAATGTTTTGAAAGCTATCAACAAATAAACACCAAAAGTAAAGTTCAACTTTTTTATGTGATCGAGATCATATTTCTGACAGAAAGATACTTTCCAATGTAATTTAGTATTTATGCTTTCCCTATCATGTTGCTACAACACAATAAATCAATAAAATTCTGCTCAGACTTTTAACAAATTGCTGTGATTAAAGTACCCTCTAACACTTGACCGATTGCTTCAACAAACATGAATATAATTACTATTAATAATGTTAATTTCATTTTTCTTTCTCCTTTGTTAGTTCACAAAGGAAAATTGTTGATTGTTGATTGTTGATTATTCTTTGACGGTGGGCAGTGGACTGTGTGGATTTGCCACCTCGTGCCCGCTGTCCTTGGGGATAGGGTTTGTAGCTGCAACAAAAAAGCCACCGTGCTTGGTGGCTTGGGGAGTTATGGTAAGAAGTCTGGGTCGAGGATTTCGTCGAGTGTCCAGATTGGGCTGGCTGGGAATGAGTTGACTGAGTGTCCTGTTTCTTTGGACGCAAAGCGAATAGCAGCGCCCCAGACTTGTTCAACAAACGCATCCTGTTTCATTTTGTATTTCAAAGATGGGGATACGACAAGTAGGTCACCTATATCCTCACGCTGAACATCGATTGTCAACCTCCAGCTAGTGCTTTGCAGTACTGGCTGATACTTCCACTTTAACAAGTGTGCAATTAACACTCTTAACCGACTACGTAACGCCGACAACTCACTTCTACCCATGCACTCTATCTCCTCAACCAAGTTTTCTAAGTCTAACTGGTTAAGCGCCCCCGATTTTAACAGACGCGCTTGTTCATTTACCCAACCATAAAAATCTTCGTTATATCCAATGCTCATACCCACTTCTCCTCTAGTAGTTATGCTTTTATAATGCCCCCTTTCGGGGGCATTGGTCAAGGGGTGGTTATAGTACCCAGCCCATGTCTTTTCTGATTTTGATTCTCGCAGCACGTTCTTCCGCCTCGCGTTTTTCTGCTTTCTTAATCGCATTCAACTTCGCACGTTCAACCAAAAACTCTGTTACACTACCATCCGTCCAGTCCTCAAAACGCTTTCCGTAGATAGTCAACGTTCTCTCATCCATTTCTCCGATTTTGAGATTTTTGACAAACTCGGTCACCTCAAAGCTGACTGTTGAAAGCTCTTTAGGGCATGAAAACCAGATTTCGTTCATGTTGATTGGCTCAATCTTGCAGATTTCTTTGTCTTTGAGTACTCTAGATCGGTTCATTTCACTCACCAGAGGTGGCAAGTGGTTGTTAATTGCAGTGTATAACATGTCTACCTTAAGGTTTAACTCACATGTGAGGCCGTATGCGTTAACAAATCCCAAATTCGACAACATGACTCCAGACGAAAAAGTGGCAGCGGGAGCTGCGAACTATTTCCAACCTCTTGAAGGTTTTCTGGGTACAAAACAATAGATGATTACCTCCCACTAACAAAGAAGCATTTAGTGAGTCTGGCTGCCACAGTAAAAAATAAACATTTAATCAATAGCAGAAAACTAACAAGTGCGGTTCGGGTGGATATATCATCACCCTCTATATTTATCCAAGCGTTTTAACCTTCATTAGAACATTGTCTAACCCTACAGCCGCAAAGTGGCTGACTTATGTATATGGCGGATACCAATATTTCTGCCACAATAGTGCATGAAATTATTTAAAAAAAGTCTTACACTAGTCTCTACTTTTTAATTCAGGTTTTTCATTCAGGAGAATATTATGGCGATTTTAGTTACTGGCGGTGCCGGTTATATCGGGTCACACACGGTAGTCGAGCTGTTGCAAGATAATCAAGAGGTGATCATTCTCGACAATTTGTGCAATTCGTCGGAAAAATCCTTGCAGCGGGTTGCCACTATCACCGGCAAAAAACCAACGTTCTATCAAGGGGATATTCTCGATTCCCATATTTTACAAACGATTTTCCAACAACATTCAATTGATTCGGTGATCCATTTTGCTGGCTTGAAAGCGGTTGGTGAAAGTGTGCGTAAACCGATTGAATATTATCAAAACAATGTGCAAGGCACGATTAACCTGCTGTTGGAGATGCGCAAAGCAGAAGTGTTTAATATTGTGTTCAGCTCTTCCGCCACGGTGTACGGCGATCCGGAAATTGTGCCGATCACTGAAAGCTGTAAAATCGGCGGCACCACCAATCCATACGGCACGTCTAAATTAATGGTGGAACAAATTTTAGCGGATGCAGCGAAATCCGATCCACGTTGGAGTATGATGATTTTGCGCTATTTCAATCCGGTCGGTGCACATAAGAGCGGTTTGATCGGTGAAGATCCGAATGGTATTCCAAACAATCTGCTGCCGTTTATCAGCCAAGTGGCAATCGGCAAATTGCCACAACTGTCGATTTTCGGCAGCGACTACAACACGCCGGACGGCACCGGTGTACGCGACTATATCCATGTGGTCGATTTGGCACTAGGCCATTTAAAAACGCTTGCCAAACACAAAAACGACAGCGGCTTGCATATCTATAATTTAGGTACCGGCATCGGTTATTCGGTGTTAGATATGGTGAAAGCCTTTGAGCAAGCTAACGGTATCACCATTGCGTATAAATTGGTCGAGCGCCGTCCGGGCGATATTGCCACTTGTTATTCAGACCCAAGTTTAGCCGCCGAACAGCTGGGATGGAAAACGCAATATTCGTTGCAGCAAATGATGCAAGACACTTGGAATTGGCAAAAAAACAATCCAAACGGCTATCGAGATTAATTTTTAACGGGCAGACGACTAAGAATCTGCTCTGAAATACACCATTTTATCTATTTTATTGGGGTCGCCTTATGGTCGAAACAGAACAAAAAAGAAGTGTATTATCCCAAATTTTCACCCGCAAAATGTTGATTTGCGTTTTCACCGGCTTCAGTTCGGGTTTGCCATTGTATATTTTGATTTCACTGATTCCAGCGTGGTTGCGCTCGGAGCAAGTAGATCTCGCCACAATCGGCTTTTTCGCGCTCACCGGCTTGCCGTACACCTGGAAATTTCTTTGGTCACCGCTGCTCGACCGCTTTATTCCGCCATTTTTGGGACGGCGACGTGGCTGGATTCTGATCTCGCAGTTGCTGTTGATCGTCTCTTTGGGGCTATTTGGTTTTCTCGATCCGAAAACCCAAGGCGGTTTACAACTGATCGCTGCCGCTGCCACATTGGCGGCATTCTTTTCTGCTACGCAAGATATTGTATTGGATGCCTACCGCCGTGAGATTTTATCGGATAGAGAGCTGGGCTTGGGCAATTCAATTCATGTCAATGCCTATCGAATCGCCGGTTTTGTGCCCGGCTCGTTGTCGCTGATTTTGGCGGATTACCTGCCGTGGTCAACCACGTTTATGATTACCGCACTTTTCATGCTGCCCGGCATTTTGATGACGCTGTTTTTAAGCTACGAGCCAAAAATCGATCTGCCACCGCACCGCACTTTAACCGACACCTTCACCAAACCGTTCAATGAGTTTTTCAGCCGCAAGGGGGTGATCAGCGCACTGGGTATTTTAAGTTTTATTTTCCTGTATAAATTCGGTGACAGCATGGCGACCGCACTTATCACCCCGTTTTATCTAGACATGGGCTTCAGCAAAACCAATATCGGTATTGTGGCTAAAAATGCCTCAGTCTGGCCGATGTTGCTTGCCGCCATTGCCGGCGGCATTATCATGCTGAAAATTGGCATCAACCGGGCATTATGGCTGTTCGGTGTGGTGCAAATCGTCACTATTTTAGGTTTTGCTTGGCTGGCTTCCTTCGGTCATTTCGACGTGATCACTACCAAAGAATTGATTATGTTGGGTATCGTGGTAGCGGCAGAATATATCGGTGTCGGGCTTGGCACTGCAGCGTTCGCCGCCTTTATGGCGCGCGAAACCAATCCGCTGTATACCGCCACCCAATTGGCATTGTTCACTAGCCTTGCAGCGTTGCCACGCACGCTGTTTAATTCACAAGCCGGTGTGTTGATCGAACATTTTGGTTATTACGACTATTTCTGGTTCTGCTTCTTCCTCGCCGTGCCGGGCATGCTGTGCCTATTCTGGGCAGCGCCTTGGAATGGTGACAGAAAAATCGGCAAATAGTAAAAATTCGGGCGGAAAATATCCGCCCTTAGATTATTGACAAAAATATTTAATGAGGCAAAGTAGGAGCGGATTATATATTTTAACCGTTGTAAGCCGCTTAATTTTTAAAACCGATCTTTGGCTTGGCGTAAATCGATAAATGCTTCCAGCGTATTGGCTTGTAAAAACGGGTTAATTTGGCGTTCCAAGCCTAAGGTTGTCGGTAAGCTGGGTTGGTTAGCGGCTCTCAGTTGTTCTACCTTTTGCAATTGCTGTGCGACCGCACTTTGATCTGCCACGACCGTTAAAGCAAAACGCAAATTGCTTAAGGTATATTCATGGGCGGCGCACACGATTGTACTGTCCGGTAATGCGTTCAGGCGTTGTAGCGCGGCAAACATCGCGGCATAATCACCGGTGAAAACCCGTCCGCAACCAGCAGAAAAAATCGTATCACCACAAAATAGATGGTCGTCCACCACAAAGCTAATATGTTGCGCAGTATGTCCCGGCGTGGCGATGACCTCGATTCCGTAGTTACCGATTTGCAATTTTCCTGGCTCGACCAGCACCGTTGCTAACTCAGCGACTTCCGGCGAACCGTATACCGCCAAATTTGGATAATGCTGTTTCAACGCCGCAACGCCGCCAATATGATCCGCATGTCCGTGCGTGAGCAGGATTGCTAGACAGTTTTTTCCGCCTGCCATAGTTTTTCGACGCATGTCCGTGCGTGAGCAGGATTGCTTGTGGCAGCAGATGATTGCGGTTCAAGTAATCTATAACCGGTTGTGACTCTGACGGATCAATAATTAAAACCCGATCGTTTTGCTTCGCATACAGCCAAATATAGTTGTCATTTAGTGCCGGTAATGGTATTAACATAGCTTGTCTCCGTTTAATGAACAAGGTGATCAATTGATGAAATGGCGCGCAAAATATCCGTATTCTCTGCCCTTGCCAACCTCTTGGCAGCAGCTGAAGCAGGGTGATTATTATTGTAAAACACTGAATGACTATTTTAAACCTTGGTTTGCTAAGGTGTACGGTCAGCATATTTTGAAAATCGGTGGTTTAAGTGCCGAATTGGAATGGGACTGCCCCAATCAGCACGCAATTGCACTCTATCCCGATTTACCGCAGCATGCCACTTTAGACCACCATTCCATCGTACAAGCCTGCCCAACTCATTTGCCGTTTTATGAAAATGCGATAGACGCCTGCTTGTTGGCAAACACGCTAAATTTCAGCCAAGATCCGCACCAGTTGCTGCGTGAAGCCACTCGCGTGTTAAGCGAAGACGGCTATCTGTTTATTTCCTTATTTAATCCATGCAGCTCGTTGCTGTTTAAACACCATCTAGGGCTGAAAAACCACAGCACACCACATCGTTGGCAGATCCGAAAATACCTCACTTGGCGGATTATCGATTGGCTGGAATTGCTGAATTTTGAAATTGTGCAGCAAACCACCCTCGCCAAATCATCGGCGATACCGCACTTTTGTCATCGCTTTTATCGTAATCACGGACAGTTGGCGGTGATTGTGGCTCGAAAACGCACTATTCCGCTCACGCTCAATCCGCAAAAAGTGCGGTTCAAAGCGCCGGTGTTTGCGCCTGCCAATGTGTTAACGCGCTCTAAAGAGCGTTGCCGTATTCAATCCGGCTGATAGCCGGAGTCCTCTTGGTTCGGCGCTTCTGCCCCTTGCCTTGCCAATTGGTCAACTTGCTCATTTTCTAGGTGTCCGGCGTGCCCTTTGACCCATTGCCAGTGAATTTGATGTCGCTGAATCGCTTGGTCGAGCCGTTGCCATAAATCTTGATTTTTAACCGCTTTTTTGTTGCTGGTCAGCCAGTTGTTGCGTTTCCAATTGTGGATCCATTGATTGATGCCGTTTTTCATATATTGGCTGTCACTGTACAACCGCACTTTACAACTCTCAGTTAAACTCTCCAACGCCACAATCACCGCCAACAGCTCCATGCGATTGTTGGTGGTTAACCGGTAACCTTGCGAAATGGTTTTTTCATGCTGTTTATAGCGCAGCAATACCCCGATCCCCCCCGGACCGGGATTACCCAAACAGGAACCATCTGTGTATATCTCTATCTGTTTCATCATCTTGCCGAATTCTTGTCAACATTCAATTTAATTCTGAAATCATAGCTTAATTTGCTAAAATTCCCTAGCTGCAAACGTATCGGTTGCCTAAAATCGTTCGATTCAATTACAATGAATCAAATTTGGCATGTTTTTAACCCGATATCTTTTACAGTAAAACCTATGACAACAGAAACTACACCTCAAATCATACCGCAGCGCCAAGTGGTGCTGGATACTGAAACCACCGGCATGAACCAGTTCGGTGCGCACTACGAGGGACATTGCATTATCGAGATCGGTGCTGTCGAGTTGATCAACCGCCGCCCGAGCGGACGCACTTTTCATGTTTATATCAAACCGGATCGCGAAGTCGATCCTGAAGCGATTAAAGTGCACGGCATCACCGATGAAATGCTGGCGGACAAACCGCCCTTTGCCGACATTGCTGCTGAATTTATCGAATTTATCCGCGATGCCGAATTGATTATCCACAACGCCCCCTTCGATGTGGGTTTCATGGATTACGAATTTAGCAAACTGGCTGCCACCAAACAGATTAAAACTCACAAAATCAGCTTAATCACCGACAGCCTAGCGATGGCACGCAAAATGTATCCGGGCAAACGCAATAATTTGGATGCGCTATGCGATCGCTTAAATATCGACAACAGCAAGCGCAGCCTACATGGGGCGCTGCTCGATGCCGAGATTTTAGCCGATGTGTATTTGCAAATGACCGGTGGTCAAGTCAGTCTATTTGACGAAGAACACTCTATCGAAAACATACCTCATACGGCATCGAATTCAAACGCTTCAACAAATAACCATCTAACGACATTAAAAAGCGCAACACTACGCACCATTTTACCTGATGCTGAAGAACAGCAAGCGCATCAAAACTACTTTGAGCTGCTGCAAAAGAAAAGCCGCAATAACTGTATTTGGTTGAAACGCAGCGAGCATTAAGCGTAATCTCCTTTCACGTTAAAGCGCCAAAAAGTGCGGTTTTGCTGCGATTCGCTTATGGATTAAGCAATTGAAAATAGTTTTAAAAAAAAGGGTTGACTGCAACCGCATAGCCCTTTATCATTCGCCTCACTTAATCGCGGAGTGGTAGTTCAGTTGGTTAGAATACCTGCCTGTCACGCAGGGGGTCGCGGGTTCGAGTCCCGTCCATTCCGCCAATAATTTTAGAACGCATAGTTCATACATTAACGTTAAGACTGTGCGTTTTTTATTGCTTCAAAACTCATATTATTAAATGTGGAGTGGTAGTTCAGTTGGTTAGAATACCTGCCTGTCACGCAGGGGGTCGCGGGTTCGAGTCCCGTCCATTCCGCCATTTTTCAGCCCGATATATTAATGTCGGGCTTTTTATTTTTCTAAATTAAGCAAGAACACATAGGCGAAACGCCGTTTAATTGATAACTTTCACTATTCGCCACCCTGAAAATTCGGTATCATCTTGCCCATCACCCCATAATAAAAATGACGACAGCTTTCGTCCATCGAGGTTTTATATGACTCCTGTAGTTGCCCTAGTCGGGCGCCCTAACGTAGGCAAATCCACTCTGTTCAACCGCTTGACCCGCACGCGTGATGCATTGGTCGCCGATTTTCCCGGACTGACTCGCGATCGCAAATATGGCCATGCGCATATTGCTGGGCATGATTTTATTGTGATCGACACCGGCGGTATCGACGGCACGGAAGAAGGTGTGGAAGAGAAAATGGCGGAACAGTCGCTGTTGGCAATTGAAGAAGCCGATGTGGTGCTGTTTATGGTGGATGCCCGTGCCGGCTTAACGCCGCCGGATATCGG
Source organism: Testudinibacter crocodili (assembly GCF_006228025.1). Taxonomy (NCBI): domain Bacteria; kingdom Pseudomonadati; phylum Pseudomonadota; class Gammaproteobacteria; order Pasteurellales; family Pasteurellaceae; genus Testudinibacter; species Testudinibacter crocodili. The sequence goes on along the minus strand of NZ_VDHF01000104.1, from coordinate 20,996 downwards.
CATTGCCAATTATCTGCGCCAGCGGGAAAAAACAACGGTGGTGGTTGCCAACAAAACCGATGGTATTGATGCCGATTCACACTGTGCTGAATTTTATCAATTGGGTTTGGGTGAAATTGCGCAAATCGCTGCGGCACAAGGACGTGGCGTCAACAACTTAATCGAAGATGTGCTGGCGCCATTTGCCGAGCAATTACAGCAATCTGAAAATGAGCAGCAGCATCAAAGTGCGGTTGAGGATCAGGAATGGGATCAGGATTTTGACTTCAATAATGAAGAAGATACCGCACTTTTAGATCAAGTGCTGGCAGAAGAGCAAAATGACGAAACCGCAACACAAGATCTGCATAAAAATATCAAAATTGCGATTGTCGGGCGCCCAAATGTCGGTAAATCGACTTTAACCAATCGCATTTTAGGCGAAGATCGGGTGGTGGTTTACGACTTGCCCGGTACCACGCGCGACAGTATCTATATTCCGATGGAGCGTGACGGTCAACAATATACTATTATCGACACTGCCGGAGTGCGCAAACGTGGTAAAGTCACGCTTGCAGTAGAAAAGTTTTCGGTGATCAAAACCCTGCAAGCAATTCAAGATGCCAATGTGGTGCTGCTGACCATTGACGCCCGTGAAGGCATTTCCGATCAAGATTTGTCGCTGCTCGGCTTTATTCTGAATGCCGGACGTTCGCTGGTGATTGTGGTCAATAAATGGGACGGCTTAAGCCAAGATGCCAAGGATCAGATCAAATCTGAGTTGGATCGCCGTCTGGACTTCATTGATTTTGCACGAATTCATTTTATTTCCGCCCTGCACGGCAGCGGTGTCGGCAATCTGTTTGAATCGGTACAAGAGGCTTATCAATGTGCCACCAAGCGTTTCTCCACTTCGATGTTGACTCGCATTTTGCAAATGGCGACCGACGAACACCAGCCGCCGCTTGCTTCCGGCAGACGAATTAAGCTGAAATATGCCCACCCAGGCGGGCATAACCCGCCGATTATTGTGATTCACGGCAATCAGTTGGACAAACTTGCCGACTCTTACAAACGCTATTTATCCAACTACTATCGCCGTAGTTTGAAAATTATCGGTACTCCTATTCGGATTCAATTCCAAGAAGGCAGTAATCCATTTGCCGGACGGCGCAACAGCTTGACACCGAACCAACTGCGCAAACGTAAACGCTTGATGAAATTTATCAAAAAAGCGAAAAAATAGTCACTGCCCCGCCCTTAAACGGGCGGTTTTGGCACACTATCACTAGATGGGAACATGATGGAAAGTGGATTTGTCGCCTCAATGTTATTTTCGGCAAGTGTAACCCTGCCGAATATTTTAATGCTGATCTTGGGTATCTATCTGAAAAAAATCGGCATGATCAATGAGCATTTCAGCAATCAAGGCTCAAAGCTGGTGTTTAACATCACCCTGCCGGCGCTGCTTTTCCTCAGCATCATCAAAAACCCAACCGATTACGGCTCGCAGCTCAGCGTGGTCAGCATCGGTATTTTGGGTACGTTAATCCTGTTTATCTTGGCAGAACTGTTTGCCGCCCGTTATATCAACGACAAAAAAGAGCGCGGCACATTTGTGCAAGGCGTGTTCCGTGCCAACAGCGGCATCATCGGCTTATCACTCTGTGCCAATGCTTACGGTTCTGCCGGCTTGGCAATTGCTTCGGTTTATACTGCAATTATCACGTTGCTGTTTAACGTGCTGGCGGTGATCACTCTTAGTCGTTCTTTAGCAGAAGGTGGAAAAACCAATTTTATCTATATTTTCAAACAGTTGATTAAAAATCCGCTGATTTTATCGATTATTGCCGCATTAATTTTCACCCATTTAGGTTTCAGCCTGCCACAGACGCTGATCAGCACCGCTGATTATCTGGCGGATATGACATTACCGCTGGCACTGCTTTGCGCCGGTGCTAGTTTGAATCTGAGAAATATGGACGCTTCCTCACAAGTGGCGATCTGGTCGAGTATCGGGCGAGTGTTGCTTGCGCCGCTGATGATGGTATTGATTGGACGAGCCTTTGGTTTGCAGGGAATTGATCTCGGTGTTATTTTTCTGATGTCTGCCACGCCAGCAGCGGCAGCCAGTTATGCGATGGTCAGGAGTATGGGCGGCTATGCCAAAACCGCCGCCAATATTATTGGCATCACCACCTTCGCAGCCATGTTCGGTTCATCGATCGGGATTGTGATTCTGAAACAATTGAATTGGATGTAATTCATTTGTCTATTGCAAAAGTGCGGTTCAGCGCTGTTCCATAAAAAATTCCGCAAACTAAAGATAGCTGACATACGGCGATACATCATGGATTTTGGCTTTTTCCAATTTTTGTTCCGCAGTACCTAACATCAGTAACGCAATCACTTTATCCTGTGCTTCACAGCCGAACGCTTGGCGCAATTCCGTGCCGTCAATCCAAGGGCCGCTGACCCAAACATTGTCAAATCCCTGTGCATTGGCAGCAAGCTGCATCGCATAAGTGGCGCAGCCTGCCGTCAACATTTGTTCCCAGCCCGGCACTTTGCCAATCTCATTATTAATTTTAGCGATCACCGCGATAATCATCGGCGCGCGATGGCTGACATCTGTGGCTTTTTTCTTACGCTCTTCGCCCAAATTCAGCTCTTCGACCGCACTTTGCAGCAATTGCTCCAACACATCTTGCCCCTGCTTTTCAATGATCACAAAACGATAAGGCGTCAAGCGACCATGATCCGGCGCATGCAATGCCGCTTGCAGAATATTGTCCAACTGTTCGCCCTGCGGTGCTGGCGCAACTAATTTTTTATTTGAACGACGACTTAGCAATAATTCCAACGCATCCATCTTGATCTCCTTTATCCACTCAATTCTTTGCTTCATTCGGTAAAAATTATTGCTACAATATATACCATTTTCATTTAATTAAGAATTATTCTTTTTTTAAGGAGATCCGAATGAGGGCTTTGGCAAGACTGATTAAATTGCTGTGGCGCGGACTTTGCTTTGTCCGTGACTTAGTGATCAATGTCTTTTTTATTCTGTTTGTACTACTCTGTTTTAGCTTGGTCGGCATATTTCTACACTCCTCAAGCACCACACCAACCATTAAAGAGGGCGCATTATTACTAAACTTAGACGGCTATCTTGCCGACAACCGCCCAGAAAGTAGCTTATTAGACGCCTTACGTGAATTTGACCAGCGCCAGATTCCGCAGCAAATCTCAACTTTCGATGTGGTTGATGTTATCCAGCACGCTGCCGTTGACGATAAAATCCAAGGTATTGTGCTGGATTTGAACTATTTTGAAGGCGGTGATATCCCATCACTACAATTTATCGGGCAGGCACTCACCGAGTTTAAAGCACAAAATAAACCGATCTATGCGATCTCCTCTCGCTACTCGCAAGCGCAATACCTGCTGGCAAGTTATGCTGATGAAATTTATATCAATCAGCTGGGTGATGTCAGTATTTTTGGCTTGACTCAAAATAGCTTGTATTTCAAATCATTAATCGACAAATTAGAGATTACGCCACATATTTTCCGGGTCGGAACCTACAAATCCGCGGTGGAGCCTTTTCTGCGCAATGATATGTCTACGGAAGCTAAAGCCAACAACCGCCTTTGGGTGGAGCAAATGTGGAATAACTATTTAGCTCTGGTTGCCAAAAACCGTGGGATTGAACAAAGTGCGGTATCGCCTACGCCACAAACATTTTTGCAGCAACTGAAAGCCCTAAACGGCGACGGCACTGAATATGCTAAACAACGCGGCTTGGTTAATGCCGTGATGAATAACGGCAACATCAGCCACAAACTTAGCGATATTTTTGGTTTTAATTCTGATCGCAGCGACTACCAATACACTCTGTTTAGCGATTATCTGGCAACGCTACCTGATCGTAGCAGTGATCCGGCGACTGGCAAAATTGCCGTGGTCAATGTCGAGGGTGAGATTATCGATGGTGTCAGCACAGATACTTCAGTCGGGGGCGACAGTATTGCCGCCTTGCTGGAAAATGCTATGCGTGACCGCCTTGTCAAAGCTGTTATTTTGCGAATTAATTCTCCCGGTGGCAGCATGGTGGCTTCCGAAGTGATCCGCCAAAAATTAGTTGAACTACGCCAACAAGGTATTCCGGTAGTCGTCTCCATGGGTGGTTTGGCTGCATCTGGTGGCTATTGGATTGCAACCGAATCCGACCATATTGTTGCCAATCCAAACACCTTGACCGGTTCAATCGGCGTTTTCTCAGCATTTTTCACGCTGGAAAATACTTTAAATAACTGGGGAATTAACAGTGACGGCGTCAGTACCGGTCCGCTAGCCGAACAGAATCTGGCACAGAATTTATCGCCAGAATTAAGTCAATACTTCCAGCTAGGCGTCGAACACGGCTATGATAAATTTTTGCAGATTGTTGCCGACAGCCGCAAATTAACGAAAACGCAGGTGGATGAAATTGCACAAGGGCGAATTTGGCTAGGACAAGACGCCTTAAAAAACAAATTGGTCGATGAATTGGGGGATTTTGACAGTGCGATTGATACCGCTTTAAAACTGGTGAATGAACGTCGTTCTGCAGGCAGTGCGGAAATCGATTCTCTTCCGTTACAATGGTTTGTCGATGAACAGCCGGATTTAATCAGCCGTTTCTTGAACCGTAGTCAAAGCAAGATACAAAGTGCGGTATTGTCGCTTTTCGGGGTGACGCCACAGCAAGTGAAACCTATAAAAAGCCAATTAGGCTTGCTAAAACATTTCAATGATCCGAAAGGACAATATATCTATTGTCTGGACTGTGGCATCAACTACTAAAACAGCACAATCCATAAAAAATCCCCTTAGATCAAACGAACTAAGGGGATTGCTGAAGAATCGTTGATTAATTAAGCGATAGACTTCTCAATCAACGCAATTAATTGATTCTTTGGTAACGCACCGACTTGAGTCGCCACTGCTTTTGCTTCTTTAAAGATCACTAAGGTTGGAATGCTACGCACGCCAAATTTTGCTGCAACTTGCTGACTTTCATCAACATTGATCTTCACCACTTTCACTTTTCCGTCCAATTCCGCGGCAATATCATCCAGAATCGGGGCGATCATTTTACAAGGACCGCACCATGGCGCCCAAAAATCCAAAACAACCGGCAGGTTGGATTGTAAAACATCTTGTTCAAAACTGGCATCAGTGGCATGTACTACTTCACTCATTGTATTTTCCTTAGGTTAACTGTTTATACTATTTACTTGACTATTTCAGTACGGTATAAGATAAGCGCTTCTGTGCGGATTTTCAAGGCATATCCTAAAATAATCCTATCGCTTTTACCGATTTATATCATCTGATTCTGCTATTTTACGCCCATCTCAACTATCTGGCATGCTAAATAATCAACTTTTTACTTCATTTGGGCTTTCAATATTTCTGACTAAGTCGGCAATATTATGCAGTGTCACTTCGGCAATACTGGTCAGCGCCTCTTCGGTTAAAAACGCTTGGTGTCCGGTCATCAACACATTGTGTGACGCGGCTAACAGCGAGAAGGTATCGTCCAGAATCACTTCATTCGATTTGTCTTCAAAGAACAAATCACGCTCATTTTCATACACATCAATCCCTAAACCACGAATTTTACGGCTCTTTAAGGCTTGCAGGGCATCGGTGGTATTAATCAACGAACCACGACTGGTATTCACAATCAACACGCCGTCTCGCATTTTGGCAAAAGCCTCTTTATCTAACAGATGATGATTCTCAGCCGTTGCCGGACAATGCAAGGTGATCACCTGTGACTGGGCATACAACGTATCCAAATCGACATATTCCGCCCCCAACTCAACCGCCGCCGGGTTGAGAAAGGGATCATAAGTCAGAATATTCATGCCGAAGCCTTTCAGAATTCGCATCACCGCGACTCCAATTTTTCCGCTGCCGATCACCCCGGCAGTACGCCCGTGCATATTAAAGCCTATCAACCCTTCCAACGAAAAATTGGCATCACGAGTACGGTTATAGGCTTTATTAATCCGACGATTCAAGGCCAACATCAACCCGACCGTATGCTCCGCCACTGCTTCCGGCGAATAGGCTGGCACACGCACCACTTTCAAACCAAACTCTTTCGCCGCCTGCAAATCAACATTATTAAAACCAGCACAACGCAGTGCCACAAATTTAACCCCAATTTGCGCCAATTTCTGCAACACATGACGATCAGCAATATCGTTGACAAAAATACAGACTGCATCTGCTCCTTCCGCCATTTTAGCGGTGCGATCGTTGAGTAAGAAGTCATAAAATTCCAGCTCAAAACCATATTTAACATTGACCAGTTCAAAATAGTTTTTATCATATTTTTTGGTGCTATAAACCACGACCTTCATCATATTCTCCCAGATAGAAAAACCGCACTCAATGTAACAAACTTTGATAAATTCAACAATAGTTGAATTTGAGTGTACGATATTTAAACCGTTATTTTGTGTTATTATACGCCCAATCATTATCTTTGAGCTATTATTGTAAGAAAACGGAGTAAAAATGAAAAAACGTATCCTAGCCCTTTCCACCAGTGCGATGCTTACCGCTTGCACAGCCGAGCACAACGAAACGCCCGCTATCGGTATGCCCAATCCTGCTTCTGAATATTGCGTGCAGCAAGGCGGTAAACTGGAAATGAAACAAGATAAAGACGGTAACCAATATGCTCTCTGTCATTTACCGGACGGACGTGTGATCGAAGAATGGGAATTGTTTAGAAGCCAAAAACAGCAATCATAAAAAAGCCTCGAAATTCGAGGCTAATTTATTGGTTGTAAAGGTTATTTATACTCAATCATATATAGTAATCCACTAATTAAACAACCCCGAATAAGTTGTTTTTCATTTCCCCATATCAAGGGGTTAATTTTATTGTTTTTGCCACGTTATTTTGACTTAAATAGTGCGGTTGTTCGAGTAATTCAGTTCTTCTCCTACAATGAAACTGTTCCGCTTTGTCAATAAACGCCGTCAATAGCGAATCTATTTTGGCGTGCGCTTCCGGCGTCACAATGCCAAGGAGTTGAAAGCAATCTTCACAGAAAAAATGCTGGGTATAAACCACAAAATTATCACTGGTTCGGCGTGAGCCATTACGCTGCCAAGACTTCAAATTCCAATCACTTTGATACAGGGCAATATGCAACTTATGCAACTGGCTTTCAACGGCTTTCGGGTTTAACTCAAATCCACCGTAATGCCCAAGAAAATCAGGATAACGCCCAGTATCGTGAAATAATGCAACACCAATCGCAATTTTTTCAATGTGGGGAATATTGACTAAATCAGAATGTAAGAAGATGTGTGCTGACATCAACTCACACCATACTGCTGATTCACAGCTTGATTCATTTCCTGCACATCTTGCTCCGTCAAAGAAATATCATCAAACTGCGCAATTTCAACGCCGTATAACCGTTCTTGAACTTGAAGCAAGTACATTTTGAATTGTGTCCTTGCTGCGGAAAATGCACGAAATTCTGAGGTGAATTGCGTATAAATTTCGTCTTCATAACGTTGCGTCAGAATATAAAACCCTAAATCAAGTGATTGTTTGATGAACAAGAGATGTTCAAACTCATCTTGATCAATTCGCTTTAATTTTGCTTTCACCGTCAGATTCATTTTTTGCATTGAGGCAACAAGCCGATTAACCGCCGAAAAAACATCAACACTCCGCCCCTGCGTTGAACTCAAACTACTGATTTGTTCAACCGATGTAGAAACTTCTTGATAAAGCGCAGCATTCGCACCGCCCAGCACGCCAAGACCTGCCAAGAGTGTTACTGCTGTGTTCTTAAATTTTTTCATCGCCATCATCAGTTCTCTATTGTTGCTAAAATTGACATCCTCTCCGCCTAAAGTCGGGAAATTACTACTGCTGACGACTATTGTCGTTCACTTCATAGACGCTACGGGCATGTCCTGCCCTGGAGGATGGCGTTTTGCAGCATGTTTGATAAAAAACACCGCCAATGCGATGCTTGCTTATGAAATTAATATTTTTATTTCGTTTCATTATAAATTTTATTTGCCATCACAGCAAAGAAAATGCCAATAAGAGCAAAGATTGCTAAACCTAATGTGATGTTCATTTTGCATTCTCCTTTTTTATGGCTAATTTTCTGAATAGCAGCTCGCCCAAAAGACAAGTATAAACACCTGCCAGTAAAAATGCCGAATTAACTATTTTCAAATACATAGGATCTTTGCCATACAGCATAACAAGTGTTACCAGAATTGCAACTTTCCCAATATCATCCAACATTTCAGACTGCTGACAAACCCACTAATTTTTTACGGTTAGTTGGTTTGTCGATAATCTTAAAGCCTGTATTACAGGCTTTAAGATGGGTTTTGAAATGCTATGAACTGCTGAAATAATGGAATATTATTCCCACTCGATCGTCGCAGGCGGTTTACCACTGATATCATACACCACGCGCGAAATGCCGCTCACTTCATTGATGATACGATTGGAGATTTTACCAAGCAAATCATACGGCAAGTGCGCCCAATGAGCGGTCATGAAATCAATGGTTTCCACGGCGCGAATCGAGACAACCCAATCATATTTGCGCCCGTCGCCCATCACGCCAACCGATTTCACTGGCAGGAACACGGTGAAAGCTTGGCTGACTTTGTGATACCAATCGGCGTTGTGCAACTCTTCGATAAAAATCGCATCGGCACGGCGCAGAATATCGCAATACTCTTTTTTCACTTCGCCCAACACCCGCACGCCTAAGCCCGGCCCTGGGAATGGGTGACGGTATAGCATTTCATATGGTAACCCCAGAGCCAAACCAATTTTACGTACTTCGTCTTTAAACAGCTCTTTTAATGGCTCAACCAAACCCAACTTCATATAATCCGGCAAGCCACCAACATTATGGTGTGATTTAATCACATGTGCTTTGCCGGTTTTTGAGGCGGCGGATTCGATCACATCGGGATAAATCGTGCCTTGTGCCAACCATTTCACATTGGCTTGTTTATGCGATTCTTCGTCAAACACGTCAACAAACACTTTGCCGATCACTTTACGTTTGGCTTCCGGATCAGCGACACCTGCCAACTCATTTAAAAAACGATCTTCGGCATTGACATGGATAATATTCAGCCCGAATTTATCGCCGAACATCTCCATCACTTGCTCCGCTTCGTGCAAACGCAGCAAACCGTTATCGACAAACACGCAATGTAAATTTTTGCCAATCGCACGGTGCAATAAAAGTGCGGTCACTGACGAATCCACGCCGCCAGACAAGCCCAAGATCACTTCGTCATCGCCCACTTGCGCTTTAATGCGTGCCACGGCATCTTCGATAATATTTTCTGCCGTCCAGCGGTTTTCACAGCCGCAAATCTTCAGGACGAAATTTTGCAATAGTGCCAGACCGCTCTTGGTGTGGGTGACTTCCGGGTGGAATTGCACACCATAGAAACGGCGGTTTTCGTCCGACATCGCCGCAATCGGGCAGGTGGGTGTGATGGCGGTGATTTGGAAATCTTGCGGCAGGCGAGTCACTTTGTCACCGTGGCTCATCCAGACATCCAGCTGCGCTTGTCCACTGTTAGACAAACTATCTTGTAAATTAGCAAACAAACTGTCCGCCGCTTGCAATTCCACAGAAGCATAACCAAATTCACGGTGATCAGAATTTTCAGTCAAACCGCCCAACTGCATTGCCATGGTTTGCATGCCATAGCAAATACCCAGCACCGGTACGCCGGCGTTAAACACATACGCTGGCGCACGCGGGCTGTTATCTTCGGTGGTGCTTTCCGGACCACCGGAAAGAATAATCCCGCTAGGATTAAAATCACGAATATCCTGCTCAGAAACATCCCAAGCCCACAATTCGCAATAAACTCCGATTTCACGCACCCGACGGGCAATCAGTTGGGTATATTGCGAACCGAAGTCCAGAATTAAAATTTTATGTTGGTGAATGTTGTTCATGTTTTCCCTTTGAGTTAAAAATTGGATTTATTCCGCAAACGATGGTAATTGAGCGAATAGCAACTTAGTGTGTCTAACATTCGAATTGGATAAAGAGTGTCGAGCGTCACATTCAATCCGTTGCATCATGCCAAAATGTTATGTCAGTAAATTTCCCAACTCCTGTTTTGTCATTCCGTCAACAAGAATATATTTATCATCAATATGACGGTATTTATTTTTTGGTAGTCGCTTAATGAAATCAAAATAATTGAGTTCCCCCAGCATAGAATACGTTTCAGCATCATCGGCATCTTCAAAAACAACCAATGTTATCAGCCACTGACTAATTTCTTCATCTTTGATAAAGTGTAAATTACTAAATTCTACTGAGGGTTCGTAAGGCAGAATAGTTTCAGTTTGTTGCGTCAAGCTATAAGCAGCGATGATTTGTTGGTCATCATCTTTTTGATAAAAACGCTGCTTGGCAAAATAGGCATCCAAATATTGGTTTTCATAAAAAATATCTTCGAACACTTGAATTCTATCATCTGCATTTTTTAGTTTTTCAACCATATCAGAGCTAAAGGAAACAGGATGATTGATACCGAAAATAGTATAGCCTTTATATTCAGGATTGATTAAGTTTTTGATGCCGAAAAGAATATCGTTTTCGTAATTATAGCTGATATTATCCGCTGAATAACAAATGCCTTCTTCATCAACAACCTTGGTATTTAAATGCTCTGCTAAAGTTTGGATAAAATTGATGGCAATTTTCCAATCGGTTCTTGTGCTAGGAGTAAAAACCCGAACGTCATAGCTTGCGGTTTCTATCGAATAAGAGAGTTCAAAAGTGCGGCAACTCTTTCCTTCTTCGCCCAGATGTACACATTCAAATTCATCTAATGGTTTCACCAATAATGCGTCGAATTGATCTTGCTCAGTTGGAAAATCATAAATTGATAAATTATCGACTAATGAGGTGACTTCATCGACTGTCATTATTTTCATCTTTCTAAATAAGGGCTTTTTATTTTTAATCCTGAATGTGCGGCTCATCTTATTTCCTTACTATGCGATATTTACTGTGCGATACTTACTATGCGATAAAAAAAGCGGTTAATAAAAGATGCGGTTGAATGAAGCGCTAAGATAAAATTCAACCGCACTTCAAGCCTTATAGCGAACGATAATTCGGCGCTTCTTTGGTAATCGTGACATCATGCACATGGCTCTCTTTGATACCGGCGCCGCTAATTTTGACGAATTCCGCTTGGGTGCGCAGTTCTTCGATCGTGGCACAGCCGGTTAAGCCCATGCACGAACGCAAGCCGCCCATTTGCTGATGGATAATCTCTTTCAACAGCCCTTTGTATGGAATACGCCCTTCAATCCCTTCCGGCACGAGTTTATCGGCAGCATTATCTGATTGGAAATAGCGATCGGATGAACCTTTGGTCATCGCACCTAATGAACCCATGCCACGATAAGCTTTAAACGCACGGCCTTGATACAGTTCGATTTCGCCCGGCGCTTCTTCCGTGCCTGCCAACATTGATCCCATCATCACGCAAGATGCGCCGGCGGCAATGGCTTTTGCCAAATCACCGGAATACCGAATGCCACCGTCAGCGATCACCGGAATACCACGCCCTTGCAACGCTTCTGCTGCATCAGCGATTGCGGTGATTTGCGGCACGCCAACACCGGTTACAATACGTGTAGTACAAATTGATCCCGGTCCAATCCCAACTTTGACCGCACTTGCTCCAGCATCCGCCAACGCAATCGCACCGGCTGCGGTTGCGACGTTGCCCGCCACAATCGCTAGTTCAGGATATTTGGCACGGGTTTCACGCACCCGTTGCAACACACCTTCGGAATGGCCGTGCGAGGAATCAATCAACAGCACATCAACGCCGGCTTCTACCAACGCCTCAATTCGGCTTTCATTACCTGGTGCGGCACCAACGGCTGCCCCGACTCGCAAGCGGCCAAATTTGTCTTTACAGGCATTCGGTTTACTTTCGGCTTTTTGGTAATCTTTAAGGGTGATCATACCAACCAGCTTAAATGCATCGTTGACCACCAACACTTTTTCAATCCGATGAGCGTGCATTAACGAAAACGCCTCTTCACGCGGCTCATTTTCTTTCACTGTCACCAACCGCTCTTTCGTCGTCATCACCGACGTCACCGGACGATCCAAGTCGGTCACAAAACGCACATCTCGCCCGGTGACAATTCCGACCAATTCGCCATTTTCAGTGGTGACCGGATAGCCAGCAAAGCCATTCTTTTTGCTTAATACGGCCAAATCACGCAAACTCATGTCTGGGCGCACTGTGATCGGATCGCTCACAATCCCGCTTTCAAATTTTTTCACACGGCGCACGCGATCCGCTTGGCGTTCGATGCTCATGTTTTTATGGATAAAACCGATACCGCCCTCTTGCGCAAGGGAGATCGCCAATTTTGCTTCGGTGACGGTGTCCATCGCCGCCGATAAAACCGGAATATTTAAGCGGATGTCTTTGGTCAAATAAGTGGATAAATCTGCGGTATTAGGCAACACAGTGGAATGGGCAGGAAGCAATAAAACATCATCGAAGGTTAAGGCTTCTTTCACGACTCTTAGCATGGCAATATCTCTCTGATTGGAAAGTTGAAGTAAAAATATTGCGCTCGGATTATACAGATCTTCATTTGAGTTGTGAATTTTTTCTTTCGCTTTTTTCCGCTGCTATTTTTTCGTACATTGGGCTTGAGCTCCTGCCGTGATTGCCGTAGCATGGCAACAATTTTTTATTGACAAGCAAGGATAGATGATGCGGTATGACAAAATGAGTGCATTTATTGTAATGGATATTGTGCGTGAAGCAGGGAAATACCCAAATGCTATTCATTTTGAAATCGGGCAACCCGATTTGCCGCCGTCACCTAAGGTGAAAGCCGCATTACAAAGTGCGGTCGAAGATAACCGTTTCAGCTACACCGAAAGTTTAGGCTTATATGCGCTGCGTGAGAAAATTTGCCAATATTATCGCACCACTTATCAAATCGACATCGCCCCGGAACGTGTGCTGCTCACACCGGGCACCAGCGGCGCTTTTTTGATTGCTTATGCGTTGACGCTGGCAGACGGCGATAAACTGGGTTTAACCGATCCTGCTTATCCGTGCTACAAAAATTTTGCCCACATGATGGAAGTCGAACCGCACTTTATAGCGGTTGATAAAAGCAGTTGCTATCAATTAACTGTCGCACAACTGCAAGCGCAAGCTGAAAAAATCCGCGCCTTGCAGATTTCTTCCCCTGCCAATCCGACTGGTAATATTTACAGCGCTGAAAATTTGCAAGCCTTAAATGAATATTGCCGTCAGCATGAAATCGCGTTTATTTCCGACGAACTGTATCACGGCTTAGTCTATGAAGAACAAGCCGCCACCGCACTGCAATTCAATCCTGATGCGTATGTGATCAACGGTTTTTCCAAATATTTCTGCATGCCCGGTGCGCGCTTAGGCTGGATTATCGTGCCGCAACACAAAGTGCGGGAAGCGGAAATTATTGCACAGAATATCTTTATCTGTGCACCGACCTTGAGCCAATACGGCGCATTAGAAGCGTTTGATCATGGGTATTTAACCCAAATCCAAAGCACGTTCCGTGAACGACGGGACTATCTATATAACGAACTCAAACAGCTTTTTACCATCGAATTTAAACCGCAAGGGGCGTTTTATCTGTGGGCGGACGTATCGCATTACACCGATGACAGTTATCGCTTCGCCAAAGAAATGCTGGCTGAGATCCAAGTGGCCGCCACCCCAGGCATCGACTTCGGCACAAATGGCACAAAGCACTACCTGCGTTTTGCCTACACCCGTGAGATTGCCCATATGCGCGAAGGCGTGGAACGATTGAAAGGTTGGTTGCGAAGCCGAGCTTGAGGCATTTGCTAAAATAGCGCGGTTATAATGCTTTTAAGGTTTCAAACAGTTGTGGTTGACGCTCAAGCATAATCAACAGCTTGAGTGCCGGACCATTTGGAATCCGGCGATTCAACTCCCATGATTGCACCAAAGAAAGACTAACGCCTAGCATTTGAGCAAACTCCTGCTGTTTTAACCGCTGAGCTATTCGCAAATTTTTTACATCGGGAATTTTTACCGTGTGAATATATTCTTCTGCAACGTTCAACTCGCCTGTTTCAATTGCGATCATTTGCTCTACGCTGGTTTTTAAACGCTCGAAAAAATGCGCTTTCATGGTTATTTTTCCTCTTTTAATTGTGCAGTAAGTTGCTTTAATATCCACTTTTCTGACATAGTCAAATTTTGTTTTGCACTTTTAGGATACATCATCAATAGATACAACCGCTCTTTCGGCATCAGCAGATAATAAATAATCCGCACACCAGCACTTTTCCCTCTATGGTTATCTCTCAGCTTCCAGCGAATTTCTCGACACCCACCTGTCTGAGGCATAATATCGCCGAGATCATAATGCTCCAGCAAATACTCTTGAAATTGCCGATATTCATCTTCCGATAGCAAAGCTTTTCGATCTTCAGTAAAAATCGGGGTTTCAATAAACGTTAAGAATTTTTCTGCCACGATAGCGATTTCCAATTAAATTTATAATACTCGTACCAAGTACGAAAATCAATAATTCCCTCTCTGTTTCAGTGAAAGCATAAAAGTAAAAATAATGAGGAAAATGTTTTCAATATTTTCCTGCGATCCAAATCGCAATAATTAGGATCTTTTATTGGAAAAATATGAGGAGTGGTGCGATCTCTGACAGATACGCAAGCAAAATGCGGTGAAATCTATTCTTAAGAAAATAATCAGGGCGGCAATTGCCGCCCGTCAGGTGATGTGATGATTATTGGTTTTTAAAACCCAGCATCCGTTTTAAGGTATTGTTTTTATCAATAATATGGTGTTTCAATGCGCCAGCAACATGCAACAAAATCGCTGCCAGCATAATTGGCAGCAGGCTTTCGTGAACTTCACCGGCAATACTCGCCAAGTCTGGATTTAACATTTGGCGCTGACCGTCCACCAGATTCGCCGACACGAGATCTAAACCAAATATCTGCAGTCCATGTCCGCCACCGATAGAGAAAAGCATGCCGGAAATCGGGAATGCCAATGTGCCTAAAATCAACACCCAATGCACTAATTTTGCCAAAGCCTCTTCCCAGTTTTTGTGTTGCGCAACGGGTTGCGGCCAGCCGTTTTTCCAGCGCCATAACACACGGATCACAATAAAGAAAAAGATAAAAATGCCCAAAGATTTATGGGTTGGGTACAAATCATAACGGCTGGTTTCGGTCATATAAACCCCTAAGGTCATCAAACCAAGGATAAAAAAGGCAATTAGCCAATGCAGTGAGAGAGTGATATGCGACAGGCGCTCACGTGTATCTTTCATTTTTGACATACTATGTTCCTGTGAGTAAATATTGCTATAAATAACGTAAAAGCGATTAGCGGGCGACTATTATAGTGAGTTTGCGATTAAAACATAGCAAAAATTAGTTAAAATTTGCTTAAGCGCCACTATGCGTCCGATGTATCCGGCGAAATGTCAATCACGCGGCTCACCACTGCGCCACGGCTGAAACGAGTGGTGATGTTGTCACCCAAACACAACTGACGGCTGTCGACAATTGCCTTGCCTTGTGCATTTTGGCTGATCGAATACCCGCGCGCCAACACATTCAACGGGCTTAAACTGTTCAGCTTGGCACAAACGCCGGAAAATTGGTACTGTTTAACACTCATATTCTTTTCAATCGCGGTTGCTAACCGCACTTTCCATTGTTGCAAATGCTGCTGCCGTTGTCCGATAGGGTAACGCAATGGATTTTGCTGTAGTCGCTGCTGTAAATTGGCGTGACGATTAATGTTGCGATCCAGCTGTTTAGTCAGCGCTTGTTTTAAACGCCAGAGCAATTGTGCGCTTTGCTGGCGCTGAAATGCCAATTGTTTGCTTGGATGCTGGTTGGCAAGGCGTAGTCTTAAGCGTTCCAACCGTTGTTGTTGGCAACTGTACAAACGGTCAAACGCCATTTCCAAATGTTGTAGGCTATATTGTAAGCGTTGCAGCAATTCTTTATGATCTCGGCTAACCATCTCCGCTGCTGCTGACGGCGTTGGTGCACGTAGATCAGCCACAAAATCAGCGATAGTGACATCGGTTTCATGCCCGACGGCACTGATAATCGGGATCTGTGAGGCAAAAATCGCCCTTGCCACCGTTTCTTCGTTAAAACACCACAAATCTTCCAGCGAACCGCCGCCACGCCCGACAATCAGCACATCCGCTTCTTGGCGGATATTTGCCAGTTCGATCATTTGGACAATCTCCGCTGTGGCATCTTTGCCTTGCACTTGCGTCGGGTAGATCACCACTTCCAAACTGGGATCGCGCCGTTGCAGCACCTGCAAAATATCTTGCAGCGCCGCACCACTTTTTGAGGTGACGATGCCAATCCGGCGATTAAAGTGCGGTATCGGTTTTTTGAGTTGTTGTGCAAACAAGCCTTCAGCAGCTAGCTTTTGTTTCAGTTGTTCAAATTGTTGCTGTAATAAGCCGTCACCGGCGGGCTGCATGCTGTCGATGATCAGTTGGTAATCACCACGCGGTTCATATAAGCTGACTGTTCCACGCACCAGCACTTGCATGCCATTCTGCGGACGAAAACCGACGCGACTGTTTTTCATGCGGAACATAGCACAGCGCAGTTGCGCATTTTCATCTTTGAGGCTGAGATACCAATGCCCGGACACCGGTTGGCTGAAGTTGGAAATCTCCCCGGTCAGCCAAATATGCCCAAGCTGCCCTTCGAGCAACAAGCGTGCGGTTTGATTGAGTTGACTGACGGAGTAGATGGTGTTTTGCATGGGATTACCGTTATTATATGATTATTTTCGTATTTTTATCTTTTATCTTTTATCTTAAGTTAACTATCGGATTTCGCCGATGGCGACTTACTTTTCTTTGCTTCGCCAAAGAAAAGTAAGTCAAAGAAAGGCGACCCCAGTTGTAGTGCGACTCTTCGCCTTTGCTAATTTCTACGGTCAATTTGTAAACTTGCCTGCTACGCAGGCTTCGAACACAACAAATTGACCTTGAAATCTTCACGCAAACGCTCAGGCACTACAGATGGGGAATTTAAAACCAAACGCACCTCACTTTCATTTTTCTTTCTATTTTTAAAATCTCATACTTTGCGTCGTATTTTTCTGCTTCCCTTGTGAACCACCTTAGAGGGTGTAAAATTTAAAAGAAAGTCACCGCAAAGCGAAATAACAGTAGCAATAAATAAACCTACTCCCCCAACACCAACCAACCGTTTTCCAACCAACTGCACAGCGAATCTAACAACACTTCCTCTGCCATTTCATCATCTAAATCCGTGACATAACCTTGCAACGTTTGCCAATCCAACACCGCACCGTTAGCGAGATCTTTTAATACCGCACTTTCCAGTTCGCTTAACTCGTCTAACCACTCGCCATTGACGTACAATGCAAACGGTTGTTCGGTGTAAAGCATTTTACTGTTGCTGTCCTGCTGAATGGTCGCACCGTCTTGCAACATTTCGCTCAATTCTTCAGGATAAAATTCATCGTCCGATTGCAATAATTCATAACGACGGCTGCTGACCGCAGTTGCCACTGCGTGTTGAAATAGTCGATCAAATTCTGCTGACTGGCTCAAATGATCCAGCAATTGCTGTTTCATATTCTGCACCATTGCCGGATCCAATTGCGCCAATGGCTGAGTATTTGGCGACAAACGCAGCGGAATATTCAATGCTGCCGGGCTAAAGTGCGGTGTCGGGTGACAGATCGCATCATTGATATTGTCAATCAAATCGCCCAAATTCGGATATCGCAACCCGAACGACACGGTTAAACAGTCGTCCTGCGCCACACCGTAATGCGACAAACGCGACGGCACATACAGCACATCGCCCGGCGCCATCACTTCATCCAGCAACAAATCGCCCATCTCATCGAAAATCCGAATCGGCTGATTGGGTTTAAATTCGGTGCTCGGATCGCACCATTTGCCCAATTGCCAACGGCGATGTCCGTAAGCCTGCACTAAAAATACATCGTATTCATCATAATGCCGCCCGACCGAGCCGCCTTGCGGCGCATACGACACCATAATATCGTCACGCTGCCATTGCGGAATAAAACCAAATGCTTGCCATAATTCGCCTAACTCCGGTGACCACTGTTCCAAATTTTGCACCAGCACCGACCACTGCGGCGGCAATTTGCTAAAATCTTTTTTATTTAATGGGCTGGTTTTCAGTGTCCACCGCTCTTCACCCTGCGGATCTTGTTCGGTTTTCAATAAGCGTGCCGTCACATCATCCTGCTGTGCCAAGTCAATAATATCTTGCGGCTCAAGCAAGCCAACGATTTGCGGCAAGCCGTTTTTGATCAACAGGGGCTTTTTCTGCCAATATTCAGTGAGAAACTGCTCGGCACTGATTTCATTCGGAAGACAATAGGCGATTTTTGACATAAGGTTATCCTTTTAATTTAGGGTCTGTTGACATTTCTTTTTTAGCCAGCGCTTTGGCTTCGGCACGTTGTTGTTTTTCTTGCGCCTTTTGCGCTTCTAATTCTTGTTTTTGCTGCTCGGCACGCTTGCGACGAATCTCTTTCGGATCAGCCAGCAACGGACGGTAAATTTCAATTCGATCGCCATCTTGCAACACATCGGTCAATTTTGCCAAACGACTGAAGATACCAACGGTATTGCTGCGCAGATCAATCTCTTTATATTGCTCCAAAATTCCCGATTGTAGAATCGCATTTTGGATAATCGTGCCCGGTTCAACCTGATAACTTTGCAAAAAATAACTGTTTGGCAGTGCATACGCAATTTGAATCGTCATTTTGTCTGCTGTGTCTACTGTCGTTTGTTCAGACATCGTACACCTCTTTGGCGCGTTGTTTAAACGCCTCAATCATCTTCATCGTCAGCTGTTCAAAAATTTTGCCGAATACCGCACTAATTAATAGACTGGAGAACTCAAAATCCAATTTTAACCGAATATAGCAAGAGCCTTCATCAATCGCCTCAAAACGCCAATAGCCTTGCAAGAAACGGAACGGCCCTTCCACCAATGTCATATTGATTTGTTGATTTGGCTGCATGGTATTGCGGGTGGTAAATTGTTGGCTAATTCCGGCTTTACAGATCACCAACTGCGCCGTCAATTCGTTTTCATTGCTAACCAATGTTTGGCTGGCAACACAGCCCGGCAGAAATTCCGGATATTGTTCGTAATTATTAACCAATTGATACATCTGCGTTGCGCTGTAACCCACCAACGCCGATTGATTAACGGACGGCATGAGATTCCTACTTATAGCAAAAAATAATCTGCGTAATATACGCTATGGCGTGGGGAAGATCAAACCAGGCACTGCCTATCTAAAAAATAACCATCGCTAATTTAATCGGTTCAAAAACCACTTTTTCTTTTAAGATTAACAAATTAATAATAAAAGCATCGTTGCGCTTGACATCCCCCCCCCCCCTTTAAAGTAGGATAACAAAACTGTTTATTTTCTTCTTTAAGGGATCATTATGCAACAAAATAAATCACAACAAATCCTAAAAATGCTCAACCAAGTTAATTGGGTTTATCGTATCCTATTTTGGGTTATTATTGCTTTCTTTGGTTTAATTGTGGTCGAGAATTTTATCCAAGGTCTGACCAATGGCATTATTACCTTAATCATCTCTATTTTTGTCGCCTTGTTCTTAATTAAACTGGTTTTCGGTATTATCAATTTAACCTATGCCAATCTACAATATACTCGTTGTCTGAAATTAATGAATGAACAGCTTAGAGAATCCGGCATTTCCACCACCTTATCGCAGCAATCAAAAGTGCCACCTAGCCTTTTTGCCATTGATACCGCCAACAAATTACTATTTATCAATAACCAACAAACTGATTATGAGCCGCTTATCTTCAATAAAGAAAAATTAATTTCAGCAAAAGTGGAGCGGGAATCAACTGTTCACACCACGACGAAGCATAAAGGTAATGTTGCGGTATTTGGCTCATCATTTGGTTATAACTTCGGCAGCAAATCAACCTCCACCAGCCATATTACTGAAACTGCTTTTTTAGAATTGCAATATTTAACCGAGCAAAAAACCAGTTTTACTCTTGTTATTCCCTATGGTGGCAACCGCCGTGGCGCAGAAGAAGCATTGAATACTATCCAGCAATTCTAAAATGGTATCGCTAACAAGGGGAATAAATTTCCTTCTGTTAGCGATAAATGACGCTGTTATCCATTATAACAAACTAACACTTAAATTAAGCTTCTTGCCTAAAGCTGAAAATGCACGTCCGATCGTGTCAATTTTGGTGTTGTGGTTTAAATTTGTGATCCGCTGCATTTCCTGCGGTTTTACTTTAATACGCCTTGCCAATTCCACATTACTAATATTTTGTGCGATCATTTCATTTAACAGTAACACTTTTGCCGCCACACTGAGCGGCAATTCAATCAGATATTCTCCCTCCTGTAACGCACTTGGTGAAGGCACAGCACGATGATCTTCAAAATAGAAATCCATTGCAGTCAATAACGCATCTTTTGCCATAAAAAATGCATCGTCCAAATCATCACCGCAAGTAATCGCTTCGGGAATATCACGAAAAGTGACATTATAACCGTCACCCTCTTTATCAAATTTTGCCGGATAGAACATCATTACCTCTTACCGATTAACAGCCTACAAAAATTTATATTACTTAGGGTCTATTGATCTTTGTTTATATTTTAAACTCAATCCGCAGGACTATGACGCTTTTTCGCCATTACTTTTTGCTACTACAGCGGCGTTAAAAGTCGTTCGTTTAGAATTACTAAACCTCACAATTTTTGCCTTATTTATTTGCAAAAAGAGTTGCGAAAAATAGTCTATA
>NZ_VDHF01000103.1:0-8675 GCF_006228025.1 Testudinibacter crocodili | reverse complement strand
GATCAACAGACCCTAAGGTTTGGAATATTGATCGCAAAACTTCCTTGTTTCTAAGCGTTGCCGATTCAGGTAAAATAACCGCACTTTGTTTGATGACTGGAAAGAAAGATGAATTTTATCGGAAAAATTATCGGTTTTATTCTCGGCTACCGTTACGGCGGTTTCTGGGGGGCGATTTTTGGTGCGGTGTTGGGGCATTTCGTGGATAAAAAAATCTATGAAATGGGCAGTGTCAGCTCCTCATTTTTTAGTAAAACCTTGACCCGGCAGCAGCTTTTTTTGCAAACCACCTTTGCGGTGATGGGGCACTTGAGTAAAGCCAAAGGGCGGGTGACACAAGAGGATATCCAGCTAGCGCAAGCGTTTATGAGCCGTTTAAATCTGGATTCCGCGGCACAGCGCATGGCGCAAGACGCTTTTAGTCGTGGTAAAGACGCTGATTTTCCGATCCGCCAAGTGATTCGTGAATTTCGAGTGGCTTGCGGCCGTCGCCCGGATTTGCTGCGGATGTTTTTGGATATTCAAATCCAAACCGCACTTGCGGATAACCATTTGGATCAAAACGAAAAATCGCTGTTGTCGGTGATCGCCCAAGAGTTGGGGCTGTCACAAATGCAGTTTGAACAGATGATGGCGATGATTTACGCCTCGCAGCAATTCGCTTCCGGCGCACAATATCAGCAACAAGGCGGACAGTACCAGCAACAGGGCGGTTATCAAGGCGGGCAGTCTTACCGCACTTCCGCTGCGGATAATCTGCAAGCGGCATATCAGGTGCTGGGAGTGGCTGCAGACGATGAGCAGTTGAACGTAAAACGGGCTTATCGCAAACTGATGAATGAGTATCACCCAGATAAACTGGTTGCTAAAGGCTTACCACCGGAAATGATGGAAATGGCAAAAGAGAAAGCACAAAAAATTCAAGCCGCTTACGATCTGATTTGTAAAAGTAAAGGCTGGAAGTGATGAGGCAAAAGCGAGGGTTTTTGTTTTATTTAGCAGTGTTTTATCTGGTGCGCGCCGATAAAAGAGCGCTATGATGCGGGTTATTTTAGCGCCAATGCAAGGCGTGCTGGATCCGTTTTTGCGCCATCTACTAACTCAAGTCAACGATTATGATCTATGTCTGTCAGAATTTGTGCGGGTGGTCGATCAATTATTGCCGAAAAAAGCGTTTTACCGCCTTTGCCCGGAATTGCAGCATGGCGGTTATACTCAAGCCGGTACACCGGTGCGGGTGCAGTTGTTGGGGCAGTTCCCTGATTGGCTGGCGGAAAATGCACAAAGAGCGGTTGAACTCGGATCGCATGGGGTTGATTTGAACTGCGGCTGTCCGTCGAAAACCGTGAATAACAGCCAGGGCGGCGCTTCGTTGCTGAAGCAGCCTGAGCTGATTTATCAAGCCACAAAAGCGATTCGTACTGCATTGGGCAAACAGCATCAGGTTAGCGTCAAAGTGCGGTTGGGCTGGGACAGTGATGCGGCAGCGTTTGAAATTGCTGATGCGGTGCAGCAGGGCGGCGCTGATGAAATCACGATTCACGGGCGAACCAAAACGGACGGCTACCGCGCTGAACGCATCAACTGGCGCAAAATCGGCGAAATTCGTCAACGTTTAACGATTCCGGTGATTGCCAACGGCGAAATTTGGAACTGGCAGGACGGACAACATTGTCTGGCGCTCACCGGCTGTGAAGCGCTGATGATCGGGCGCGGCGCACTGAATATCCCCAATCTCAGCCGTGTGGTGAAATTTAATCAACCGCAATTGGCTTGGCAGCAGGTGCTGTTGCTGTTGCAGCAATACGTTAATTTGGAAAATCCCGATGATCGCGGCTTTTATCACGTTGCCCGCATCAAACAATGGCTGCGTTATCTGGAAAAAGCCTATCCACAAGCCGAACAGCTGTTTCACATCATTAAAACCGAATGTGGCTATCAGGGTTTAAAAGCCGAGGTGGAACGCCAGACCGCACTTTCTCTTGTATAGGACATAAAGTTGAAATACCAATGGATTTTTTTTGATGCCGACGAAACCCTGTTTTCATTTGATTCGTTTCGTGGCTTACAACAGATGTTTGCGCAATATCATGTTGAATTTACTCAACAGCATTTTGCCGATTATCAGACGGTCAACCAACCTTTGTGGCAGGCCTATCATCAAGGCAAAATCAGCGCCGATGAATTACAAACCACACGTTTTAACCAGTGGGCACAACATCTCAGCCGCCAGCCGAGCGAACTCAATCATGCTTATCTGATTGCGATGGCGGATATTTGCCGTCCGTTGGAGGGCGTGGAACAGATGTTGCAAACTTTGTCCGGAAAAGTGCGGTTTGGCATTATTACCAATGGTTTTCATGCGATGCAGGATCTGCGGTTGCAAAAAACTGGTTTGAAACCGCACTTTGAGTTTGTGGTGGTGTCGGAAAATATCGGTTTACCGAAGCCGCATCATGGCATTTTTGAACACGCCTTAAGCCTAGCGGAGGTCGGTGATAAAAGTGCGGTATTGATGGTGGGCGATACGCTGGAAACCGATATTCTCGGCGGACAAAACAGTGGTTTGGACACCTGCTGGCTCAGCCACGGCAAAGCGAATCACAGCGCAATTCAACCGACCTATCACATTGCTAGCATGGAACAACTGATACAAATTGTACAAGGACAAGGTGTATGACCAGAATTAATGTCGTCCCGGTCAGCGAGTTGTGTGATCAACATCTGCTGGCGGAACATCGTGAACTAACACGGATTCCTAATGCTGTCGCCAAAGGTAAATATAATTTGGACGGACAGCCCGATGATTATAAATTGGGCACCGGACATGTTAAATTTTTTATGAATAAGCTGACTTTCCTGCACAAACGTTATCAAGCGCTACATCAGGAATGCTTGGCGCGTGGTTTTAATGTCAGCAACCGCTGGGCACAAGATCTGCCACCAACGCCGGATTTATGGTTAGATTATGTGCCGACCGACAATGCCTTATGGCTTAACCGAGCTAGAATTGCAGAACGTATGCCGGCAAAAGCCCGTTTTACACCACATAAAATACCGGAAAAAGAGTAGGGTAATATGCAGATTGTGATTGCCTCGACCAATCCGGTGAAAGTCAATGCGGTCAAAACCGCCTTCTGCCAACTGTTTCCAGACCGCACTTTGCGTTTTGAGTCGATACCGTCCCAATCCGGCGTGGCAGAGCAGCCGATGAGTATGGCGGAAACTAAACAAGGCGCTTTTAATCGGGTGACATTTTGCCAACAACAAATACCGTGTGCCGATTTTTACCTAGCGATAGAAGCCGGTATCGAGCGTTTTGATTATGGCGCCGCTACTTGTGCTTACATAGTGATCAGCAATAACGTGCAGTTTTCAATTGGGCGCAGCGCCGAACTGCCGATTCCGAATGTGATTTTTCAACAATTAAATCCTGACACCGAGCTAGGCACCATTATGGATCGGCTGTTTCAGACTGAAAATATCAAACAAAAAGGCGGCGCAATGAGCCTGCTGACCAATGGCAATGCCAGTCGCGAAAGTGTCTATGTGCAGGCGATTATCTTGGCGATGGCGCCGTTTTTGCATCAGAAATTGTTTTGTGCTTAACGGGATATTATGTGATTTGGGCTTGACTGAATAGAGAGAATTTTTGCCGATTCGGATAAAGTATTAGCATTCTTATAGAAAATGTCGGTATAATGAGGCGGCTTATACTCTTTGTCAGCGTGCGGCTATCAAAAATGATCTACTCAAGTTGTGTGAAAACCATTTTTTATCCCCATTCTTTTCTACTCTAAACCCAATTGCAGATTATTTTTGCTAGTCGCAATAAAGAGATGAGCATCATTTAACGAATTATTTTAAAAGGAAAATCTCGTGACTCCAATTGTTAAACAATTTAAATACGGTCAGCATACCGTAACTCTGGAAACCGGCGCAATGGCGCGTCAGGCGACTGCTGCTGTGATGGCGAGCATGGACGATACTTCAGTTTTTGTGACTGTGGTAGCGAAAAAAGAAGTGAAAGCCGGACAGGATTTCTTCCCGTTAACGGTTAATTATCAAGAACGTACCTATGCCGCTGGGCGTATTCCGGGTGGCTTTTTCCGCCGTGAAGGTCGTCCTTCTGAAGGTGAAACCTTAATCGCACGTTTAATCGACCGTCCGATTCGCCCACTGTTTCCGGAAGGGTTTTACAACGAAATTCAAATCGTAGCTACTGTCGTTTCAGTCAATCCGCAAATTTGCCCGGATATCGTGGCGATGATCGGCGCTTCAGCGGCGTTAGCATTGTCAGGCGTACCGTTCAACGGTCCGATCGGTGCTGCGCGCGTCGGATTTATCAACGATCAATTCGTGCTGAACCCGACCATGGCAGAACAAAAACATAGCCGTTTGGATTTAGTGGTTGCCGGAACGGATAAAGCGGTTTTGATGGTGGAATCCGAAGCAGATATTTTAAGCGAAGAGCAAATGTTGGCAGCGGTGGTCTTTGGCCACGAACAACAACAAGTTGTGGTCGACAATATCAAAGAATTGGTGAAAGAAGCCGGCAAACCACGTTGGG
The DNA here is from genome assembly GCF_006228025.1 of Testudinibacter crocodili. NCBI lineage: Bacteria > Pseudomonadati > Pseudomonadota > Gammaproteobacteria > Pasteurellales > Pasteurellaceae > Testudinibacter > Testudinibacter crocodili. The sequence continues at coordinate 4,105 of NZ_VDHF01000103.1, read as the reverse complement.
ATTGGCAAGCGCCAGCGGTCAATACTGCGCTGGTGAACCAAGTGAAAGCGTTGGCGGAAAGCCGTTTGGGCGAAGCCTATCGTATCACGGAAAAACAAGCCCGCTATACGCAAGTTGATGCGATTAAAGCCGAAGTCACAGCGGCATTGTTGGCAAGCAACGAAGATGAAAGCGTCAATGAGAATGTGATTGCCGATATTTTAGGCGCATTGGAAAGTGATGTGGTGCGTAGCCGCATTTTAGCCGGCGAACCGCGGATTGACGGACGTAGCGTCGATACGGTGCGTGCCTTGGATATTTGCACCGGCGTGTTGCCGCGTACCCATGGTTCGGCGATTTTCACCCGTGGTGAAACCCAAGCCTTGGCGGTTGCCACCTTGGGAACTGAGCGTGATGCGCAAATTATTGATGATATTACCGGCGAGCGCACTGACCATTTCTTGTTCCACTACAACTTCCCTCCGTATTCCGTGGGTGAAACCGGCATGATCGGTTCACCAAAACGGCGTGAAATCGGTCATGGTCGTTTGGCAAAACGTGGTGTATTGGCTGTGATGCCTAGCATTGAAGAGTTCCCGTATGTGGTGCGAGTGGTCTCAGAAATCACGGAATCGAATGGTTCTTCTTCGATGGCATCGGTTTGTGGCGCATCTTTAGCATTGATGGACGCTGGCGTGCCGATTAAATCAGCCGTTGCCGGGATCGCGATGGGCTTGGTGAAATCAGACGATAAATTCGTGGTATTGTCCGATATTTTGGGCGATGAAGATCACTTGGGCGATATGGATTTCAAAGTTGCCGGTACCAAACAAGGCGTGACCGCACTTCAGATGGATATTAAAATCGAAGGGATCACCGCTGAAATCATGCAGATTGCGTTGAATCAAGCCAAAGGCGCCAGAATGCATATTTTGGGCGTGATGGAGCAAGCGATTGGAGCGCCGCGCGGTGATATTTCTGATTTTGCGCCGCGGATTCACACCATGAAAATCGATCCGAAGAAAATCAAAGATGTGATCGGTAAAGGCGGTGCAGTGATTCGCTCATTGACCGAAGAAACCGGCACCTCAATTGATATTTCCGATGACGGTACTGTAAAAATTGCTGCAACGGATAATTCGGCTGCCAAAGCCGTGATGCTACGCATCGAAGACATCGTTGCTGATGTGGAAGTGAACCGTGTTTATACCGGTAAAGTCACGCGTATCGCTGATTTCGGCGCATTTGTTGCGATTGTCGGCAACAAAGAAGGCTTGGTGCATATTTCTCAAATCGCCGCAGAGCGTGTCGAGAAAGTGACCGATTACCTACAAGTTGGGCAGGAAGTCGCGGTGAAAGTGGTGGAAATCGATCGTCAAGGTCGTATCCGTTTAACGATGCGTGACATCAACCAAGAACAAGCTGACGAAGCGCAGTTTGTCGAGTCGGACGCCGAGTAATAAAATATTCAAGCCGCGAAATTTGCTGTAAGATTAGCAGCGTGGCTTGAGTTTTTATCCAAGGGTTATGAACATGAAAATCGTCAATAATATGATGAATTACACCAAATCGTTTTGTGTGTTGGCATTTTTATTGATGGCGACGGCGTGTTCAATGCGCCCGAGTATTCCGTTGATTTCCGACAAAAATGTGACCTTGGCTGAGCAGAATCCATTGCTGCATTTTGATCAAGAGGTGATGATTGCACGCATCAGTCAGGTGTTACTGGTCGGAAATCTGGCAAAAAACGAACGTGCGTCGTTACACTTTGAGCGTGGAGTGCTATATGACAGCTTGGGATTGTGGGGATTAGCCCGTTATGACTTTACCCAAGCCTTGATGCTGCAACCAAAGTTAGCGGCGGTTTATAATTATTTAGGGCTGTACTTGCTGTTGGACGGTGATTATGACGGCTCTTTAGATGCGTTTAATGCGGTGTTGCATCTGGATTCAAATTATGAATACGCCTATTTAAATCGTGCGCTAAACTTTTATTACGTTGGTCGTTATGGGCTGGCGGAACGAGACTTTTTAACCTTTTATGAGGCAGATCCGAGTGATCCTTACCGCACTTTGTGGTTATATTTGAATGAATTGAAATATAAGCCTTATGAAGCAAAACAAAATTTGGCACAACGGGCGAAAGGGCTATCCAATGAATTTTGGGGAACCAATATCGTTCATTACTATTTAGGCGAATTGTCTTACGCAGAATTACAGAAAAAAATTGATAATTTTGCGGTGCCGTATTCGCCACAATATGCCGAAATTTTAACAGAAACCTATTTTTATCTTGCAAAACAACAACTCAATCTGGGGAAGGTTGACGAAGCGACAGCTTTGTTTAAGTTGGCTATTGCCAATCAAGTATTTAACTTTGTTGAGTATCGTTTTGCCCTGTTCGAACTTTCACATTTACGCTTGAATAATGTGCAAGAGTGAGATCGAACATTAGCGGTTGTATTTGATACGAACTAAGTTACCAAACCGTCTTGATTGGGATTGTGTTATCACCGATTGCTTTGCCGAGTTGCCTCAATTATTCGGCAAAATTGAAGTATGGTGAATCATTTCTCAACGGTGCTAACCTGCGTCAGCGCAGGATCTCGGACCGGACGCATTCTATCACGCAACAATTTATTACTATCTGCGGTCTTAATATGATAAGCCGCTTTTCTACTATTGAGTAAAAAATGACAGAACAAACAACTTTAACCTTTAACGATTTGGGCTTGCCTGAATCATTGATTTCCGCTGTAACGGCTATGGGATTTGTAAATCCGTCACCGATTCAGCAAATTTGTATACCGCACTTGCTAAATGGCCGTGATGTGTTGGGCATGGCACAAACCGGTAGCGGCAAAACCGCAGCATTTTCATTGCCGCTGCTGGCACAAATCAATGCCGATATTCGCACGCCGCAAATGTTGGTGATGGCGCCAACTCGCGAATTGGCGATTCAGGTAGCCGATGCTTGCGAACAATTTAGTAAGAATATCAAAGGCTTGAATATTGTTACCTTATATGGCGGACAACGTTATGACATTCAACTGCGTGCTTTGCGTCAAGGTTCGCAAGTGGTGGTTGGAACACCGGGACGGATTTTGGATCACATCCGCCGTGGTACCCTGAACTTGTCCGAATTGCGTTTTATGGTGCTGGATGAAGCGGACGAAATGTTGCGCATGGGCTTTATTGATGATGTTGAAGAGGTGATGAGCAAACTACCGGAACAGCACCAAACCGCACTTTTCTCTGCGACGATGCCGGAACCGATTCGCCGCATTACCCGCCGTTTTATGCGTGACCCGCAAGAAGTGAAAATTCAGGCATCGCAACAAACGCTGCCGGATATCACTCAAAGTTGCTGGTATGTCAACGGTGTACGTAAAAACGAAGCGTTGTTGCGCTTCTTGGAAGTGGAAGATTTTGATGCGGCGATTATTTTCGTGCGTACCAAAACCGCAACCCTGGATATTGCTGAACTATTGGAAAAACATGGCCACAGTGCTGCGGCATTGAACGGCGACATGACCCAGCAATTACGTGAACAAACCTTGGACCGCCTGCGTAACGGACGCTTGAATATTTTGATTGCGACTGATGTGGCAGCGCGAGGTTTGGATGTTGAGCGCATTAGCCTAGTGGTCAACTATGATATTCCATTGGATGCGGAATCTTATGTACACCGTATTGGACGTACCGGTCGTGCCGGTCGTGCCGGTCGTGCCTTGTTATTTGTTGAACCACGTGAGAGACGTCTGCTGCGCAATGTTGAACACTTGATGAAAAAGCAGATCGATGAAGTCGAATTGCCGAATCACAAAACGTTGGAAGCTTGCCGTCGTGAGAAATTTAAGCAGCAAATTTCTACCCAGTTGGAGCATCATGATCTAGAAAAATACCGCAGTTTGCTGGAGGATATGTTTACCGCCGATCAAGATCATGAAGATTTGGCAGCGGCGATGATGATGTTGTTGCAAGGTAAACAAAAATTGATTCTGCCACCGGATCCGGTGATCAAAGCCCGTCGTGAGCGTCAAGAAAATCCACGTTCGAGTGACAGACGTGGACGTGGTGATGCGCGCGGAGATGACCGTGGTCGTCCGGCACGCGAACAAACCCC
>NZ_VDHF01000102.1:0-16022 GCF_006228025.1 Testudinibacter crocodili | reverse complement strand
TAGAGTCTGTTGATCTTTGTTTATAATTTGAGCTATAGACACTATAGTTACCCCAAAAAACTTATCGCTTTTCTGCCACCCGGCTGGAGAAAAACGCGAAATTTGCGTAGAATATCACTTTATTTGACAGATTAGAAAAACAGGTAATTCTTGAATGCGGATTTTAGGTATCGAAACCTCGTGCGATGAAACCGGCGTGGCTATTTATGATGAACAACAAGGGCTTGTCGCCAATCAGCTATATTCCCAGATTGCGCTGCACGCCGATTACGGCGGCGTAGTACCGGAACTTGCCTCACGCGACCATATCCGTAAAACAGCACCGTTAATTCAAGCCGCCTTGCAAGAAGCCGGACTGCGTCCTGAAGATATCGACGGTGTTGCTTATACCGCCGGCCCCGGTTTGGTCGGCGCATTATTAGTCGGCTCAACCATTGCTCGCGCCCTCGCCTATGCCTGGAATGTGCCCGCCTTGGGGGTACACCATATGGAAGGACACCTACTAGCACCGATGCTGGAAGACAATCCGCCCGACTTTCCGTTTATCGCATTGTTAGTGTCTGGCGGACATACGCAATTGGTGCAAGTGGACGGCGTCGGACAGTATCAACTGCTGGGAGAATCGATTGACGATGCCGCCGGTGAAGCCTTTGATAAAACCGCAAAACTGCTAGGATTAGATTATCCCGGTGGTGCAGCGCTGGCAAAACTGGCGCAAAACGGCAAAGTGCGGTTTAAATTTCCACGTCCGATGACCGATCGCCCAGGCTTGGATTTTAGTTTTTCCGGTTTGAAAACCTTTGCTGCCAACACCATTGCCAACAATCCCGATGATGAGCAGACTCGCGCCGACATCGCATTTGCTTTTCAAGAAGCTGTAATTGACACTTTGATGATAAAATGCCGCCGTGCCTTGCAGCAAACCGGCTTAAAACGTTTGGTGATCGCCGGAGGCGTCAGCGCCAATACCGCACTTCGCCACGGTTTGGCAGAATTAATGCAGCAACTCAACGGCGACGTTTTTTATCCCAAACCCCAATTTTGCACCGACAACGGCGCGATGATTGCTTATGCTGGCTTTTTAAGACTAAAACACGGGCAACGCCAAGATCTAGCGATCGAAGTGCGACCACGTTGGAATATGACAGAACTTTCGCCTTTAGTAGCGCGCTAAAGTAGCATATTAAAGTGACGTTCTAAATACTTAACTAATTGTACTTGCTTAAAAAAGGAGATTATGATGAAAGATTGGCATGTTTGGCTACTTATCGGCAGCATTTCAATTCTGTTTGGCTTGTTCGCGATTATTAACCCGTTTGCCGCCAGTATTGCAGTGGAACAACTGATTTCTTGGATCTTTATTTTGATTGGGGTAATCCAAATTTACTCCGCTTGGAAAACCCAACGGTTTTCATGGGTGATGTTGTCGGGGGTTATTGGGCTGCTAGTCGGCTTGGTGATGCTGACCAACCCGTTAGTCGCCCTAATCTCGCTCACAGCAACCATCTCCATTTTATTACTGTGCATCGGCTGTGCTAAACTACTCGCCTCTTGGCGCTTGCGTAGCACACCGTTTTTTGGCTTTGTGATGTTTTCCGGGATACTGTCGGTGTTGATCTCGATCGTGATTCTTGCCAACTTACCGAACGCCGCCGCTAGCCTGCTTGGCTTACTGCTGGCAATCGAACTGATTTCAAACGGGATTTCACTGCTGACCTACTCGGTGATCATCAAAAAAATGGAACAGGAATAATCGAAAAACAACAAAGTGCGGTCTGCTAGAACCGCACTTTATTTTTGTTAACCAGGGTCTGTTGATGTTTAATAGTAACGCTTACCGGCTTTCTCAATCAGTTCAATCAAATACGGAATATCATCGTGGCTTAACATATCAATTAAGCCATCACGCAACCAACCAATAATTTCACTTTCAACATCATAACCATATTTTTGATTATATGCTTGCGTGATAGTTTTCCCTTTTGGTGATTCATGCAAATACAGTCGCACCGAGAGACCGGCCTGTTTATACGCTATCAAGTCATCACGATGAATATAATGGTATTCCACGCAGGCACTGTCAGCATTTGAACCTAATGTTGCCGCCAACTGATTTTGATAACGCGCCAAAGTCACCACCTGCAACCGCACTTCCGGCAGCAACCTTTTCACATGGTTGATCATCACATGGTCAAATGCCAGCAACAGCACATTATCAACAGCGTTGGTTTCCTTTAACAATGCTGCCAACACTTCGGCAAAGCGTTGTTGATGTAATTTTTGTTTGGCTTCCACAACCAGCCCAATACCGTTTGCGACCGCCCACAATAGCACCTCTCTCAGCTCTGGAATCGACGTGCCTGCAAATTCCGGAGCAAACTTCACGCCGTAATCATACCGCTTCAACTCAGCCAGGGTCATCAATTCGACGTGTCCCTTTCCGGTTGAAACCCGGTCAATCGTAAAATCATGCAACACCACAATTTTTTCATCGCTGGTCATATGCACATCTAGCTCAACCGTGTGGGTGCCGGCGACAAGTGCAGCTTCGAATGCCAGCATCGTATTTTCCGGATAGCGCATGCTGTAACCACGATGACTGTTTGCCAACACGATACCCTGTTCGGCGACGGTAAAATTAAATCCCATTATCTTCTCCCTAATCTATTTATACATATTATGAATTTAATTATTAAATAATAATGATGAAAATAATAGCCTATTTACTAATAAATATGATCAACATCTCATTTCTACAAAAAATTTGATTTTATTTTTTAAATTGTAATGAAATTGTCATCTTTGTGCAGTATCCTCAGCAACAGTGAATATTTATCTGTCGACCAACATATCCACCCACGGAGGACTCATGGCAACCTTGACAATCAAAAACATCACTAAAAAGTTTGGTGATTACTATGCAGCAAACAACATCTCCTTCAGCGCAGCAGAAGGGGAATTCGTCACGCTATTGGGTCCCAGCGGTTGCGGCAAAACCTCACTATTGAAATTGATTGCCGGGTTTCACACGCCAGACAGCGGTGAGATTTTGATCAATCAAAAAAACATCAATAACCTGCCGCCTGAAAAACGCAACACCGCCATGTGCTTTCAATCCTACGCCCTGTTCCCGCACTTAAATGTCGCTCACAACATCTGTTATGGTCTGCAACAACGCAAAATTACCAGCACAGAGCAAAAAGAGCGGTTGGATGTTGCCTTAAAACAGATGGATTTGGAAATTCACCGCTTAAAACTGCCCGGTCAACTTTCCAGTGGGCAACAACAACGGGTTGCTCTTGCCAGAGCAATGGTAACTCGCCCTGATGTGATTCTGTTTGATGAGCCATTATCCAATCTGGATGCCAAATTACGCGAAAGTGTACGGTTTGAGATTAAACAGCTTTCACGGCAATATCATTTAACCAGTATTTATGTCACTCACGATCAAGCAGAAGCACTGGCAATGTCGGACAAAATTATTGTGCTGAACAAAGGCAATATTGAGCAAATTGGCACACCGGAAGAAATTTATTACAAACCCGTCAACCGTTTTGTCGCTGACTTTATCGGGGTTGCTAATATCACCCAAGCTAAAGTGCGGTCATTGGGCGAACAGCTTTATCAAGTCAGCTCAATATTTGGTGAGTTCACGGTATCCTCCGATGAACCACCACAAGGTGAGCATATTTATATCTGCTTCCGCCCGGAAGATGCTGAACTTAGCGATAATCCTACTGATGAAAATTACTTTGAAGCGGACATTTTACAAGCCGCCTTTATGGGCAATTTGACCGAAATTCAGGCGCAGCTCAAACGTGGCAACGAAACTCAAAAAATTCGTCTACAAGTGAAAAACTTCCTGCAAATTCAAGGAAAAACCAAATTATCTTTCCGCTTACCACGCTCTGCAATTCATTTTTTGGAGGAGGTATGATGAAAAGCTTAAAAAATGATCTAAAAGCTTGGTTGCTGCTCGGCAGTGGGCTGGGCATGATTTTGTTGCTGATGGGCTACACTTTCTATATTGCAGTGGCACAAAGTTTTGGGTTACACAATATCAGCGGCGAACAACCGCACTTTACCTTGTTGTATTGGAAAACGGTACTGTCCGATTCAGTTTTCCAAAAATCTCTGCTCTATTCAGTTAAAGTTTCACTACTCGGCGCAATTTTCTCAATCATAGTCGCCTACCCTATTGCAATGTGGCTGCGTAAACCGATACCCGGCAAAGTGACAATTATTACTATTTTGCGTGCGCCGATGCTGGTTCCCGGTTTGGTCGCCGCTTTTCTGTTTATCAATGTGATCTCCTATCACGGTATTCTCAACGAATCCTTAGTTTGGCTCGGCATTTGGGCGCAACCTAGAACGATGCAAAATGATGAATTTGGCTGGGGCGTGGTGATTCTGCAAATGTGGAAAAACATTCCGTTCGCCCTGATTCTGATCGGCGGTGCAGTCAACGGCTTGAAAACCGATCTGCTTGATGCTGCCGCTAATTTGGGCTCTAACGCTTGGCAGCGTTTTCGCTATGTGATTTTTCCAATGACGCTGGGCGCAGTACAAGTCTCGTTTATTTTAATTTTTATCGGTGCATTAGGCGATTTTGCTTTTTATACCATTGCCGGACCACGCAGCACTTACTCGCTGGCACGTTTAATGCAGATGACCGCCTATCAGTTTGAACAATGGAATCAAAGTGCGGTGATGGCAATGATGATCATGCTCACTTCCGCATTCTTCACTATCCTGATTTCCATCATTATCCGCCCACTGGCAACTAAACGAGGGGATATCAAATGAGCCCACTAAAAACCCATAACGGCAGATTGATTTCCAAGATTTCCCTTATCTTTTTTATTGTGGTCAATGCCATCTGGTTGCTGGTTCCGCTGCTTATGGCGGTGTTGTGGTCGTTGGTCGATCCGGAGCATCCGTGGAGCTATCCGGATCTGTTCCCACAATCACTCTCTTTTGCGCGTTGGAGCGATATTTGGCAAAACACCTCCTTGCCGGAGGCCATGTTCAACAGCTATAGCATTGCACCAACAGTGGCAGCCTTGGCTATTTTATTGGCTTTGCCGACTGCGTATGCTTTCGGCAGAATGGAGTTCAGGGGTAAGAAAATTGCTGAAATTTTGACCTTAATTCCGTTGGTTATCCCGGGTATGATTATTGCGTTATTTTTCAGCGCAGTGTTGGTTGACCTGAATATCAGCAGCCCATTTGTCGGTATTGTGATCGGTCATACCGTGATGACTTTGCCTTATGCTATTCGAATTTTGGCGGCTGGCTTCTCCTCAGTGCCGCAAGATTTGATCGATGCCAGCCGTGATTTAGGCGCAACCAAATTCACCACATTTCGCAATGTCTATTTGCCAATGCTAAAACCCAGTTTTTTAGCCTCAATTATTTTCTGTTTGGTAAAAAGTATCGAAGAGTTCGCAATCTCTTTCGTAATCGGCTCGCCTGACTTTATCACCATTCCGACTATTTTGTATTCCTTCTTAGGCTATTCGTTCATTCGACCAAATGCTGCAGTGGTCTCTCTGATTCTGTTAGTGCCGAATATTATTTTACTGATGATTATCGAAAAATTGTTGAAAGGGAACTATTTATCCCAGTCAACAGGTAAAGCGTAATACCGTTATCCAACCATTAAAGGAGCTGTAAATGAAGTATTTCAAAAAAATCTCACAAATCGGACTCGCCGTGTCAACTTTGGCATTATCGGCACTATCCCATGCCGATGCCCTCGACGGGAAATCATGGGCAGAGATCGAAGCACTCGCTAAAAAAGAAGGTGAAGTGGTTTTCAGCATTTGGTATTTGCAACCGGCATGGCGTAGCGTAGTTAAAGATTTCGAGCAACAATACGGAATTAAAGTTCGCATTCCTGAAGGCACGCTAGACGGCAATACCAATAAATTGATTGCAGAGAAAAATTTGGCACCGGGCAAAATGGATGTAATTGCCGTCAGTGCCGAAGGCATCACCACACTGAATAATTTTGATGTTACCAAGCCACTAACCAGCTTGCCTAATTTTGAAAAGCTCAACCACCATCTGCAAGGCGTTAATCTTGGCGATAACGCTATCGGCTATTGGGGTAATCAAACCGGCTTGGCTTACGACCCGATGCGCTTGAAGCAAGAAGACTTACCACAAACTTGGCAGCAACTGGAAAGTTACATCAAAAACAACCCGAAAAAATTCGGTTATTCCGACCCGAATGGTGGTGGCTCCGGCAATGCCTTTATTCAACGCGCGTTGGTGTATGTTTCCGGTGACTATGATTATCGCCAAGAAACCGTTGATCCGGAACAAGTAAAAAAATGGGAAAGCACCTGGAAATGGTTCCAAGATAATCATGCCAATATGACCCGGACTTCCTCGAATGCCGACAGCTTAACCCGTTTAAATGATGGCGAACTGAATTTGGTTGCCGCCTGGCAAGATCACCTGTTTAGCCTGCAAAAACAAGGTGCGGTGACCAAGCGTCTGGCGTTCTATGTACCTGAATTTGGTATGCTTGGGGGTGGAAATGCGGTGGTGGTTGCCAAAAACTCTCCGCACCCTGCGGCATCGATGCTGTTTGTGCATTGGGTAACCTCGCCGGAAACACAGCAAAAGCTCAAAGACAATTTTGGTGTTCGTCCGTTAAGCAGTGACAGCGGTGAAAAAGATATTGTCGGATTTGCCGCACCTTGGGCAAAAATGCAGGTGCAAGCATTTACCAAAGATGTGGTTTCACGCTAAAATACAAACCGCACTTACGCACTTAATCCAGAAGGGATCAAAACTGATCCCTTCGTTGCTTTAACTATTCGGACTCAGCACTCAAGATCATGCCAAAAAACGACTATTTCAGTTTCTCACTACGCCCAAGCCAAAAGTTGCTGCTCAATCTGATTCGGCAACATACACCATCACGAGTAGAACTGAGCCAACTTTCCGGTTTAACTCCCGGTGCGGTTACCCAATATTGTCGCGAATTAATGTTTTTGGGCTTAATCAAAGAAGGCGCAAAAATTGCCGGAAAACGGGGGCTGCCCTCCTATCGCTTAGAACTGAATCCTGCCGCCTGCTGCTCCGTCGGCGTTTCATTCTACGAAAACCACTTTGAAGCCTCAATTATCGATCTTAGCGGTAAAAAATTGGCGATTTCTGGCGAAACCTATAACGACGTCGATAATTTTGAGCAAATTCTGCTACAGATCAAACATGTCGTTAAAAGTATGCTGGAAAAAAAATTGCTGACCGGTGCCAGAATACTCGGGGTAGGTTATGCTGTCCCGGGTTACCTGCTAGCGGACGGTTCCCGCTCTTCACCTTGGCTGCCGGTGTTACAAAACAAACCGGATTTATCCACCATTTTTGAAGCACAGTTAGGGCTGCCCGCTTGGGTTGAAAATAATACCAATGTCAATGCAGTTGGCGAGTTTTATTCGGGAAATTGGAATAAAATTAAAGACATGACAGTCATCAGTATTGATTATGGTTTGGGTGCCGGCATTATCACCGAAGGCAAACTGACCAAAGGCGGCTTCGGCAATGCCGGCGAAATCGGCGCTTTTTTCCCAAACGGTGAACAACGCCCAACGTGGAAAGATCTGAAAAGAACCTTAAATAAGGAAAACCTACCGCTTGATCAATTGGATAACCTGATCGCCATCCAACACCCGATTATCGAACAGTGGTTAAACCGAGTTTGCGAACAACTGCAACTGGTGATTCAATCAGTACTGTATTGGCTCGATCCGGAGGTAATCGTTATCACCGGACTACTGCCTCCAGCACTTAGCAAAAAAATTATCACCAAAATCAAGCAATCCCCACTATACCAAGATCCACCGAACAAACCCAAACCGCTCCTACACTGCCCAGAGAACTATATGGAAAGCATCTCGCTAGCCGCCGCCTGTTTACCGATTTATCATTTGTTGAATTGATTGCTGCCGCCGGATGCTGCAAAGTACGGTTTACGGCTTCCGCTTAAACTTACTCCACATTTTATCCTCCTGTCCACGCCACAGGCGTTGGATATTTTCGTGGTGGCGGTAGATCAGTAGGCAGCAGACGAGGGCGACAGGGAAGGTGAATTCAGGTTTGAAATAGTAAACGTAAAATGGGACTAAAAGTGCGGTTATCACGGCACTGAGCGAGGAGTAGCCGCTGATTAAAAAAACCAATAACCATGTGCCAAGCATGCTGCCTGCCACACCCCACGCAATCGGTGAAATTGCGCCGAAAGCGGTCGCTACGCCTTTGCCGCCTTTAAAGCCGAAATAGAGTGGGAAGCAGTGCCCCAGGCAAGCCGCCAGTGCGACCATGCCCAGTTCAAAATGGGTCAGTTTTAAGTAGTAACCTGCCCAGACCGGCAGCATACCCTTCAAGATGTCCAACACCAACACCAGCAATGCCAGCCATTTTCCGCCGCTACGCAACACATTGGTCGCCCCTGGATTGCCGGAGCCGACACTGCGCGGATCGGGCAATCCTGCCAAGCGAGAAAGCAAAATCGCACTGGAAATGGAGCCTAACAAGTAAGCAAAAATCATGTAAAAAATAGCAAACAGGCTCATAACAACCTCACTGGCTTCGCAATTAAACGTGAAGAATCTTGATAATATGATCCATTGTACCTAAAATTCGTGGCATAATCTTCGCTAAATGTTCTATTCCGCACAAAATGAGAAAAAAATGTACGATACGATTTTTATTGAAAAGCTGACGGTGTTTGCGACCATCGGAGTTTATGATTGGGAGCAGCAGATTAAGCAAAAACTGGTGTTCGATGTGGAGATGGCGTGGAACAGTCAGCGTGCAGCGGCAGAAGATAATGTTGACTATTGTCTGAATTATGCCGAAGTCAGCCAATTTATAATTGATTATATTGCAGCTAAGCCGTTTTTGTTAATCGAAACGGTTGCCTATCAAGTGGCTGAACAACTGCAAAAACGCTTTGCTATTCCATGGCTGCGACTGAAACTCAGCAAACCCGGTGCCGTAGCGCAAGCGGCTGCGGTCGGCATTGTGGTGGAACGGGGACAACGCTGATGCCATCTGCGTTTTACGGCTATTTAGGCTTGCTGCTTGCTTCCCTGTTTTGGGGGGGTAATTTTATGTTCGGCAAGATGGTCAGTGCCGAGATTCCGCCGATTATCTTAAATTTCAGCCGCTGGTTTCCGGCGGCGATTATTTTACTGCTGCTATTTCACCGCCAGTTGAAGCCTTGCCTGCCAATTATTCGCCGTTATTGGCTATTGCTGACCGCGCTTGGCGTATTAGGAATTATCTTCTTTCCGGTTTTTTTATATCAAGGCTTGCTCACCACTACCGCATTAAATGCCAGCATTTACTTAGCTGCTGTGCCGATGGCTACCCTGTTGCTGAACCGCTTATTTTTTCGTGATCCGATTGAGCCACACATGTTAGTTGGTGCGATATTGAGCTTTATTGGCGTGCTCTATTTGTTAGTTCAAGGCGACCCCTCGAATATTTTGGTATTAAATATCAACAGCGGTGATATTTGGGCGATTGGTTCGGCGCTAAGTTGGGCGGTCTATTGCGCTATCGTGCGTCTCAAACCGCCACAGCTGATCAACAGTGTGTTTGTCACCTCGTTGGTGACCATCGGCGTGCTGTTGTTTAGCCCGGTATATCTTTATTCATTGACGCAAGGCGACGGCGCCGTTTACCGCGAACTCAGCACTACACAGTGGCAGATTGTGCTCTATCTGATTATCTTTCCGTCAATTTTATCCTACATCTTTTGGAATTACGGCATCAGCATTGTCGGCTCAGCAAAAGGTGCCAGTTTCACCAATATTGTGCCGCTGTTTGCCGCCGCCTTAAGTATTATTATACTGCGAGAGCCAATCCACCTTTACCATATCATCAGCAGCATTTTGATTGTTTGCGGCTTGGTTTTGTGCAACCGCAAAGTGCGGTCACCTTAATGGTACAATTGCGATGGTTTTTCCTAATGGTGCAAGAAGTTTTAATAATGTACTCAGCTGAGGATTCGATGTACCTTTCTCAATTCTTGCAATCACGGGCTGTTTAACACCGCTCAGAGCCTCCAATTTCTTTTGCGAAACGCCTAATTCCTGTCTGGCATTGATTAACTCACTAATCAATGCCACCCTAAGATCACTTTCTCTAATCTCCTCTACACTAAAAATCTCTTTTTCAAAATCATTCCAGTTTGAACCGATTGGAGAGATATTATTCATTATTATTTCCTCTTTTAATCATATCTTTTAAATTTTTCTTTGCTCGCTCAATATGTTGCTGTGGTGTTTTGCGTGTCGTTTTCATAAATTGGTATAATAAAACAAAGCTCTGATTCTTGTATGCAGCAAATAATATTCGATCTCTTAATGGTCTTATTTCCCATATTTCTGCTTCTAAATGTTTGATATAAGGTTCGCCTGCGGTGACGCCATGCAAGCTTAATACCTTAATATAATCACGGATCTTGTTCAATTTGATGCGACTATCTTTATCCTTTTTTTTTCGATAGTTCAATAAGATACAACTTAACAGGCTCTTTTCCTTTTTTATCCTGATAAAATACAATATCAAACATAGCCCTTCCTTATCACCGACAATAACATACAAAACACATGCATTCAATAACTTAAAAGTTATTGAATGCTGTATAAATCTGATAAAGAAAATAACGAAGCTTAGAAGAAAATCGAAAGATCAGTATAAAATATTGCGATCTGGCACGAAAAATAGCAATCAAATATCGGAAAAAGTGCGGTCACGCCAATAATAGTAGCTGTTTTAAATTCGTCAATTCAACATGGGGTAGATTACGACTTTGTTGATGCGCAAGCAATGAGTCGCTGTTTAGGTTCAGCCACACCGCCTGACAGCCCGCTTGAACAGCGCCTTGCACATCGGCTTGCAAATTATCGCCAACGTGCAAAATCTGATCTGAGCGCACGTTGAAATGAGCGGCGGTTTGAGCGAATAGATCAAAGTGCGGTTTTGCCCTGCCGTGTTCGCCACCGCGTAAGCACAAACTGAACTGGGTTAAGCCAATTTTTTTAGGATCAACATTGCCGTTGGTGATCACTGCCAGCGGATAGCGCTGTGCCAAGCTGTCCAAAGTGGCTTTTGTTTGTGGCGATAGCGCTATTTGATGGCGCCAATGGATAAAATGTGCCATCACCTTGTTGCTGATTTCCTCAACTTTGTCAGCAGCGACCGCACTTTGTTGCAATAAGCACACCAATGCAGATTTCCGCCAATGCACCACATCTTCCATGATCAACGGATTCGCCACTGCAACCGCACGTTTAACTTGCCCCCAACTTTCCGCCGTCAAGTGCGGTAAGCCCGCCAAACGCTGCAACTCACACAAAAACTGCTTTTCTGCTTCAGCAATCACGCTGCGGTTGTAATATAAAGTATCGTCTAGATCAAAGCTGATAATGTTGAATGGCTGTAACTGACGGTAGAAACGCATAATCAATCCTAAAAAATGAATAAGAGGGATATTATGCCATTAATTCACAAAGTGCGGTTTAAAAAATAAAATTTCAATATTGCGATCCGGATCGAAAGAAAAATCAACGATAATAGCCGCAGCTTTGGGTTTAAGCGTGGCTTTCATCCCGAAATCTGCGGCTGTTTGACTAAAATCCCTGATATTACTTCAGGGAAGTACTGATTTATAACATCTATTCTTCAATCGCTTTGGCTTTATATTTTGGATTCATCAGATTTTCCGGTGACAAAATATCGTCCAGCTGCGCTTCAGTCAATAAGCCTTTTTCCAACACCACATCTTTGACGCTGCGTCCGGTGGTAGCACAAATTTTACCGATAATATCGCCATTATGATGGCCGATAAACGGATTCAAATACGTGATAATCCCAATTGAATTAAACACATAATTTTCGCACACTTCTTTATTGACCGTGATGCCGTCAATACATTTATCGCGCAAATTGACACAAGCATTGCTCAACAGCGAAATGCTTTCAAACATTGCTTGTCCGATCACCGGCTCCATCACGTTCAATTGCAATTGCCCGGCTTCAGCGGCAAAAGTGATGGTGAGATCATTACCAAATACTTTAAAACACACTTGATTGACCACTTCCGGAATGACCGGATTGACTTTTGCCGGCATGATCGATGATCCGGCTTGCAGTTCCGGCAAGTTGATTTCATTTAATCCGGCGCGCGGCCCTGACGACAACAAACGCAAATCGTTGCATACTTTAGACAATTTGACGGCAGTACGTTTCAGCGCACCATGCACCATCACATAAGCACCACAATCCGAAGTGGCTTCGATTAAGTTATGCGACAGCACACAAGGCAAGCCACTAACTTCACTCAAATAGCGGGTTGCCAGTTCCGGATAACCTGCCGGAGTATTCACACCGGTGCCGATTGCGGTGGCGCCCAGATTGACTTCTAATAACAAATTCGCCGTGCGTGATAGATTCAAAATTTCTTCATCTAACAGCACCGCAAATGCGGCGAACTCCTGCCCGACACTCATCGGCACCGCATCTTGCAACTGGGTACGTCCCATTTTTAAAATTCCGGCAAACGCCTGTGCTTTAGCTTCAAATCCCTCTTTTAAATAACGAATTTGTTCGATCAATTTCATCAAGCTGTTATAAACCGCAATGCGGAAACCGCTCGGATAAGAGTCGTTGGTTGATTGGCTGGCATTCACATGATCCATCGGATCTAAATAGCGATATTCACCTTTTTGGTGCCCCATCAACTCCAACGCTAAATTTGCCACCACTTCATTGGTATTCATATTTACCGAGGTGCCCGCTCCGCCTTGAAACACATCCGACGGAAATTGATCCAGACATTTGCCTTGCTCTAAAATGGTATCGCAAGCCTGAATAATCGCTTGAGCAATTTTTTTCGGAATCACTTTCAGCTCAACGTTTGCCAATGCCGCCGCTTTTTTGACCATCACCATCCCGCGCACAAATTCCGGAATATCTGAAATCACCGCACTGGAAATATTAAAGTTCTCTACCGCTCTTAAGGTGTGAATGCCCCAATATACATCTGCCGGCACTTCTCTTTCACCCAATAAATCTTTCTCGATTCTCACCACTGTCATCGCATTCTCCTTTTTATTTATGCTTGCTGATTATCGACAATAAATACTACTGTTTGCGACCGATATTGTAGCAACTTAAAAAAGTTGATCACTGAACATAAATTTATGCTATTCATTACTTTTTATAATCTTCAAGGCTTGCGATAAGTTTGGCTTGAAAAAAGCCATTTTATCCCCATCTTAGTGACTATTCCCTGCTTAATTTTGCGACGAGATACCACATGCCACTATTGATTTTATTTGCTATTTTCGGACTTTATGTCTACCTGGAATTATCGCTGTTAATCACCATCGGCAGTGCCATCGGCGTTTTTCCGTTAATCCTGTTGCTTGTTCTTTCCAGCGTTATCGGGCTTTGGATTATCCGTCTGCGTGGTTGGTATACCATGCTGCGCTTGCAACAACAGCTGCGACAAAGGGAAATGCCGTCGCAAAGTTTAGTGCAAACCGCACTTTGGCTGCTTGCCGGGGTGCTATTTTTGATTCCCGGCTTTCTAAGCGATATTCTCGCTATATTGTTACTGCTGCCGTTTAGCGCTCGCCTGCTAGAAAAATATGTGTCGCGCAAAGTGCGGTCATTTGCTTTTTTCAGCGCAGGATTTACTCAAACTAACGACCGCTATCGCCCTGATAACGACACCGTTTATGAAGCGGAATACGACAAAAAAGTTGATGAGGATAAACGCTTACATTAAAAATTTCATTTTTGCCCTTGAAAGCCGGTAGCCTTGCCCATATTAAGTTTTCACCAATTATTAAAACCGCACTTTGCACGGTTTTGGTTACATAGGTATCCAAACACCGCGCAAACGCATTCAATTAATTAATCTAACTACATCAGGAGAAAGTGAGATGAATATTCGTCCATTACACGATCGTGTGATTATCAAACGTGAAGAAGTTGAAACCCGCTCTGCTGGCGGAATCGTATTAACCGGTTCAGCCGCCACCAAATCGACCCGTGCTAAAGTGTTGGCAGTCGGCAAAGGGCGCATTTTGGAAAATGGCAGCGTGCAGCCACTGGATGTGAAAGTCGGCGACAGCGTTATTTTTAATGAAGGCTACGGCGTGAAAAGCGAAAAAATCGACGGTGAAGAAGTGTTAATCATCTCCGAAAACGATATTTTGGCAATCGTTGAATAATCACTCTTATTTTACTATAACTCATTGTAATAGAAGGAATATATAAAATGGCAGCAAAAGACGTTAAATTTGGTAATGATGCTCGTGTCAAAATGTTGGCAGGGGTAAATGTATTAGCCGATGCAGTGAAAGTGACACTAGGTCCAAAAGGTCGCAACGTGGTGTTAGACAAAGCGTTCGGCGCACCGACAATAACCAAAGACGGGGTTTCAGTTGCGCGCGAAATCGAGTTGGAAGACAAATTCGAAAATATGGGCGCACAAATGGTTAAAGAAGTGGCGTCTAAAGCCAATGACGCTGCCGGTGACGGTACCACCACCGCAACCGTATTGGCGCAATCCATCGTCAACGAAGGCTTGAAAGCCGTCGCCGCTGGTATGAACCCGATGGATCTGAAACGCGGAATCGACAAAGCTGTGGTCGCCAGTGTTGAAGAGTTGAAAAAATTATCTGTGCCTTGTGCCGATTCGAAAGCCATTGAACAGGTGGGTACTATTTCTGCTAACTCTGACACTACCGTCGGTAAATTAATCGCCGAAGCGATGGATAAAGTCGGTAAAGAAGGCGTGATCACCGTAGAAGATGGTAGCGGTCTGGAAGACGAATTAAATGTGGTTGAAGGTATGCAATTCGATCGTGGTTATTTATCGCCTTATTTCATCAACAAACCGGAAACCGGCAGCGTTGAATTGGATAATCCGTATATCCTGTTAGTTGATAAAAAAATCTCCAATATCCGTGAGTTACTGCCGGTACTGGAAGCCGTGGCTAAAGCCGGTAAACCACTGTTTATCGTTGCCGAAGATGTTGAAGGTGAAGCGTTGGCAACCTTAGTGGTCAACACTATGCGCGGCATTGTAAAAGTCGCTGCGGTAAAAGCACCGGGCTTCGGCGATCGTCGTAAAGCGATGCTGCAAGACATTGCAGTGCTGACTGCGGGTACTGTAATTTCCGAAGAGATCGGCATGGAGCTGGAAAAAGCTACAATTGAAGAGCTGGGACAAGCCAAACGTGTGGTCATCACCAAAGACAACACGACGATTATCGACGGTATCGGTGATCAAGCGCAAATCAGCGGTCGTGTGGCACAGATTCGCCAACAAATCGAAGAATCCTCTTCTGATTATGATCGTGAAAAATTGCAAGAGCGTGTGGCAAAATTAGCCGGCGGTGTGGCGGTGATCAAAGTCGGGGCTGCGACCGAAGTCGAAATGAAAGAGAAAAAAGCCCGTGTTGAAGATGCGTTGCATGCAACCCGTGCTGCAGTTGAAGAAGGCGTGGTTGCCGGTGGTGGGGTTGCATTAATCCGTGTTGCCAACAAACTGGTTAATTTGACCGGTGATAACGAAGATCAAAATGTCGGTATCAAATTGGCATTACGTGCAATGGAAGCGCCATTGCGCCAAATCGTTGCCAATGCCGGAGAAGAAGCTTCTGTGGTTGCTCGCAACGTTAAAGACGGCGTTGGTAACTACGGTTATAATGCTGCAACTGAAACCTATGGCGATATGCTTGAAATGGGTATTTTGGATCCAACCAAGGTGACCCGTTCTGCGCTGCAATTCGCAGCCTCTATTGCCGGGCTGATGATCACCACTGAGTGTATGGTGACTGAACTGCCTAAAGCCGAAGCACCAGATATGGGCGCAGGAATGGGCGGCATGGGTGGAATGGGCGGCATGATGTAACCGCACTTCCCTCGTGAAATAAACCCCGATAACACATTGAGTTATCGGGGTTTTAGGCATAGTAGAC
>NZ_VDHF01000101.1:0-3161 GCF_006228025.1 Testudinibacter crocodili | reverse complement strand
AATGTATACTTATGTATATCATGGTTAGCTAAGGGGTGTTTATGAATAAAATTTACAAAGTTGTTTGGAGCGTTGCAAAACAGGCTTTGGTCGTAGTTTCCGAGTTAGCTTCTCGTCACGGCAAAGTGGCAAGCGAATCCAAAAAAATCTCCCCAGCTAGTCAATCAATAAATTTTTCATTGAGTAAAATCTTTTTAGCACTCTCTGTGGCGTTTGCCGGTGCTTCGGCTTATGCAGCAGACACAGAAGTGGGCGGTGCCTCTAGCCGCTATTATAGCGTGAACTCTACCAAGCAGGCTTCAGGCAGCAACTATAATAATGACGGCGCAAAAGGAACCGATTCGCTGGCAGCAGGTGTAAATGCCCGTGCCGACTCTGCGCAAAGCACGGCGGTGGGTGTGAATGCTCGTGTGATTAATGCCAATACCGCTCTTGATACTTCAAATAGCGTGGCAATTGGGACAAATGCTTTGGTGCAAGGGCAAGCGCTTACTTATGCTAATGTTTCTGCCAAAAACGCGACAGCTATTGGTTTTAACAGCAAAGCCTATTCTGATGATAGTGTTGCTGTCGGCTCGGGGGCAAACGTGAGCAAAGATGCAGGTGGTGTTGCCATCGGTAAAAATGCCACCGTGCAAAATACACGTTATGGAGCAAGCTTCAGTTATATTCCTACCACTAATAAAGTGGCTGGGATTGCAATCGGTGACGGTGCACGAGCTACCGAAAATGCAATTTATATCGGCGGAAATAAAGATACGAGCTATAGCAATAGCCAGCAAAATTTCCGTGCCTCAACTGTCGTCGGCAGCAACTCTTACGGCGGAGGTACCGCGACCACGGTGATCGGTACTGGCTCAGGCATTAAAAATGGATTTGCTACCTATAGTGCGGGCTTTTTCTCTCCTAGTTATTTCTCACAAGGCTTCGGTGCGACGATCAGTGGGGCGTACAATACGATTTCTGCCAATTCGATGCAGCCGGGCAGTACGACAGCTCCTCGCTATTTCGATGGAATGGCAAGCTACAGCGGTGGATTGGCAAACCTTTCCAGCAATAGCAACGGCAGCGTGCAATTGGGCGCAGGCAACACCGTGACCAATAGCTATCTTGAATTAGAACGCCGTTTTGCCAGCGCAGCATTAGAGAGCAATCCGGCAACGGTGTTGCGCAACACGATGGCTGCGGGTGAATTGGCATCGGTTAGCACCATCGGTGGCTCGAACACAGCCGATTACGCCTTGTTCTCCAACCTAACCGGTGTCGGCAACGCCCTTATCGGCAGCGCACCGGAAGCAGGATATGCTTATACAAACCGTGCGGATAACGTTACCGACGGCTATAGCACATTCAGCGCATTTAACTCGCTTACAGGTTACCGCAATACTGGCACCAATGTCGATAATACGGTGATTACAGGCAGCTACAATACTGTGGCTAATGCTAATGAAAACATCGTGATGGGTAACTTTAATGAACTCAAAGGCGCAGATGCGGATAATCTTGCCAAGCGTAATGTGGTGTTGTCGTTCCACGACGGCGACAGCGGGGCGGCAAACTTTAACGGCACAGGCGCAGAGCGTTTCAATCGTGCTCCGAAAGAGGCGTACCTTGGTACTAATCTCAACAATAACTTTATCAGCGGCAGTAATGTCCGAGTGGGCGACGGTGTGGACAACAGCGTGGTGATCGGCACCGCAGCAGAACTGGGTGCCGATGCCGACGACAGCATTGCCATCGGCAGCGGCGCACAGGCTTTGGCAAAATCAGCAATTTCGATTGGTCAGGGCAACTTAGTCAGCGGTGAGGGTTCAAGTGCGGTCGGCGATCCGTCTATCGTAGCCGGTAGCAACAGCTTCTCTGCGGGCAACAACAACGCCATTGGTGCAACCACCGATAATTCATTTATTTTTGGCGGACGCAACAATCTAGGTGGTGAGGCAGTTACCCGTGATGCCAACGGGGTGATTGCCACAGCAGACGGCATTCAGAGTGAAGTGGATGCTTCAAATTCTGCCATTGTTGGTTACGATAACAGCGTACAGCAAAAGAATGTGTTTGTGCTGGGTAATCGGGTGAAAACAACCGTTGAAAATTCCGTGTTCTTGGGGGATTCAACCGCTTATTTGGCGGATGACAACAGCAGAACCAAAGGTATCGACAAGAATTATCAGAGCTATCAATTCAGTGATACTCTCGCATTGAATTTTGCCGGTGGTGATCAAGTTGTTGGTGTTGTCAGTGTTGGCAATGGTACTCAAACCCGCCGTATTCAAAATGTGGCACCGGGCTTAATTTCAGCAAATTCAACTGACGCCATCAACGGTAGCCAGTTATACCAAATTGCGGGACAGTTAACCCATTATTATAGCGTAAATGATAATGGTGTGCAGCAAGGTAATTACAATAATGACGGTGCGAGTGGCGTTAATGCGTTGGCAGCTGGTGTTAATGCGCATGCGCTTGGAAGTAGTACTATAGCGATCGGTAATGGTGCAGGACGTAATACTACCGGTAACAATAATGTCATTATAGGCTTGAATGCAGGTAATGGCAGCAGTGATACCGCTCAATCAACTACTGCGGAAAGCGTTTTGATTGGTAATCGGGTGAATTACGGTTTGTCGGTTAATCGTGCCGTTGCGTTAGGTTCGGGTGCTATGGCATACAATATGTTTGATGTGGCTTTAGGTGCAGGATCGCAGACTGAAAACTTGAACGGTGCAATGCCAATGGCTGTTACTGAAGCGACAGTAAACGGTATGACTTACGATGGTTTCCAAAATGGTATGAGGAATACGGTTTCGGGCACAGTTAGTTTAGGCACTACCGACAGAAACGGTTTGTCAACGACTGTACGCCGTCTGACTAATTTGGCAGCAGGACGCATTTCGGCGACATCAACTGATGCGATCAACGGCAGCCAACTATTTTCGGTCTTAAATGCGCCTGTGTGGAATATTTTCACCAGTGGTAATGGAGATCACGGTGGTTATAACAACATGGTGCCGTTCGAGATTAAGTTTGGCGATACGCTGGAATTAGTCGGTGGAACCGGAATTAATATCGCTCAGGTCGGTGGAAAAATTACCTTCTCGTTGAACAAAAACGATATTAAAGACGATCCAGATTTCAAAGGCCCGAAAGGTGATACCGGTGCT
>NZ_VDHF01000100.1:0-5708 GCF_006228025.1 Testudinibacter crocodili | reverse complement strand
GCTTCTTCGGCTTTGCGAGCTTCTTCGGCTTTGCGAGCTTCTTCGGCTTTGCGAGCGTCTTCGGCTTTACGGGCTTCTTCAGCTTTACGAGCTTCTTCGGCTTTTTTTGCCGCATCAGTGGTTGTGTTATCTGTTGCTGGTGTAGTAGGTGCTGAGGTATTTGTGTTATTTGGTGTTGAACTTCCACCACCTGATGAACCACAGGCAATGGCTCCGAGGGAGATTAAAATCGCAAGTGCGGTTGTTTTGATCGTCGGTTTCATCATTGGATTCCTTGTTGGTTATTTATGAGATAAAAATGAAGTATTAATGTGGTTTTCGCTCCAAATTGACGAAAAAAACATTAAACCTCCTTAGTTTAAAAAAAAAAAAAAAAAAACAAGGCTTTAGTGATTTTTATACGGAAATTTTGATCTTTGTCACATTTAGAATGAAAATGGAGTAAAATTTCAAAAAAGAAAAGGGAGCGGTTCAAGGCAGAAATAAAAGCGCGCTATCGGCAAGAGGGCGAATAGCGCGTTGAAAATCGGAGATTGTGTGGAGTTAATAAATCACGTTGTTGTGATAGCGCGACAAAATCGCTTGGATATGATCCATTTTTTCTTTGCTGGGCGGCAGCACATCTTCCAGCTCGTATTTTTCGCCCATCGCTTCCCATTTGTGTTGTCCCAAGCGGTGATACGGCAGCAGTTCGATTTTTTCGATATTGTGCATGTCTTTGATAAATTCGCCAAGCAGGGTGACGGAGTGATCGTCATCAGTGTAGCCTGGCACGACCACATAGCGAATCCAGGTGCGTTGGTTGCGTTTTTGCAGATAGCGGGCAAATTCCAGCGTACGTTTATTTGGCACGCCGATCAAATTTTGGTGGATTTTATCGTCCAGTTGTTTCAAATCTAGTAGCACCAAATCAGTGACATCAAGCAGTTCGTCAATCATGTTGTCGTAACGGCGCACAAAACCGTTGGTGTCGAGGCAGGTGTGAATGCCTTGTGCTTTACAGGCACGAAACCAATCACGCACAAATTCCGCTTGCAGAATTGCTTCGCCGCCGGACGCCGTGACACCACCGCCGGATGCGTTCATAAAATGGCGGTAAGTGACGACTTCCTTCATCAGCTCTTCGACGGTGATCTCTTTGCCACCGTCTAAATCCCAAGTATCGCGATTATGGCAATATTGACAGCGCATTAAACAGCCTTGTAAAAACAGAATAAAACGGATTCCCGGCCCGTCCACCGTGCCACAGGATTCAAAAGAGTGAATGCGTGCTTTAATCGTCATAGCCATTCCAAAAGAGAGTAAAAGTGCGGTCAATTTTACCTGAAACAACCGCACTTTGCGATAGAAAGTCTGATTTGAATATGATTATGCGTACTTTTCTAGGAATTGAGTTGGGGTTAGAATTTCTATTGGGAGATAGGTAAGTTCTGTGAAATCTTTGTCGCCTGTGATTAAGATATCTGCATTTTCCAAAATTGCGGTAGCAATCACCGGATAATCTTTTTCGTCCCGAATATCGATATGTAAATCAAATTTGGTTGGAGTATAGACTAATTCATAGCTGATAATCGAAAGCAGTCGATCAATCACATCTAATTTATGCGGAAATTTGCGTTCAACCACGGTTTTTAATTCATTTACGACGTAGGAGGAAAGCACCATTGTATTTTCAATGGCAACTAATTCAATTAAACGGTTCATTCGCTCGGACGGAAAAAGTAATGCGGATAGCAATACATTGGTGTCTAGCATGATTCGCATTAGATTTCTTTCCGTAGTAGTTTGATTAATTCAACCACATCACCTTCGGAATAAAGTCCTGCTTTTTCGGCCTCACCCTGAAAGGCTTGTTGCGCTTCTTTAATTGCCAGCATCGTAGAATTTAAGATTTCGATTTTGCCGTTATTTTCAACAAATAGTAATTTATCGCCTTCTTTTACGTTCAATTTTTTACGAATAGCGATTGGAATGGTGATTTGCCCTTTTGAAGTAATTTTAGCGAGTTCCATAATACTCTCCTTTCATTCCTTACTTTTCAGGAATTCTGTGTTTTTAAGATTTTGACACAGTTTGATCGGACAAGCAAGCAGAAAAAAATCGCTAATTAGCAGAGGGAATTTTGGATTGTTATTCCAACAATGCAAAATTAGAGAGTAAAAGTGCGATCAGTTTTACCTGAAATAACCGCACTTTGCGATAGGGCGGATTAAGGAGGTGGGATATATTGGATTACGGCTTGATCCTTTTGCGGAAAGGGAACATTATGCCACTATTCTTATTTGCGATTAGGAGTATGCAATGGAACAGCAATGCACAGCGGATTATTTGGATTATCTGAAAAAAGAAGTCGAACTGGGTGATAAAGATTTTGAAAATGGCAATGAATTTAGCGATAAAGAGGTTTATCGCGGTGTAAAAGAGGTGCTATATAATGCGGTATTAAAATATGAACAAAATGCTGCTTGAATATAAAATTCGGTATTCGGCAAGAGCGAAACAAAATCTTGAAAATATTGCGTTGGGGATTATCGAAATCACCTCGTTAAAACACAAAGGGCGGAAATTTCCGTCCTTTGTGGCTATTTATCAATTGGGCTAATGTTCCCCTGATTTAAAATGCGTTTAAAACGTCTTTTCAAAAATCAGATTGACATTTTTCTGTGTATAGGAATACATCGACGGCAGGTTGCTGTCTTGTTTTTTCCAGTTGAAATGCAGTTTCGGCGTGATGCCCCAAACGTGCCAATTGCGTTTCCACAGGGTTAAATTCACGTTATAAATCTTATCGTTGCGCACTTTGCCGAGCGGAATCATCTCGCCCAATTTGGCTTGATCTTTGTAGTTGCGCTGTGCGTAAGAAAAGCCCAAACGGGAGGAAACGCCCCATTGCCACTCTTGCCCCCAACCGAGCCGCAGGGTGCGGGTGTTGTTGCTGTATTGCGACAAGCGCGTTTTTTCACGGTTATAATCGCCGCCAAAATAGAAAAGTTGGCGCGGGCTGCGTAGCCACAGCAGGGTGGCGGAAGCCAGTTGGCTGTGTCCGTTCAAGTTTTGGCTGTCGTAATAGCGCTGTTCGGCGTGTTCAAGTGCGGTTGAAAGCTGCCAGTTGGCATTGAGCCAACGACGATATTCGCCACGCACGCCGTTCGCCCATTTATAGGATTGATTGCCATACCAGCGTTTTTCGTAAAACGGCAAAATAGACACACTTTGCACCGCACTTTTGTGGGTGTAACCGAGATAAGTGCGGTTATAAATATCATCATAATCATGATTATCCCAAAAATTCTTGCCGAATAGCTCCGTGCCGACATGCAAATAGTGTGCGCCAGTCAGGTTGAAATCACGCTCTAGGCTGAACGAGTAGGCAATGCCGTGCGCAGACTGCGGCAACATGCTGTCGCCTTTGATAAAACCCGTGTTCTCGATTTCGCGCTTGGACGAGGTGTTATTGACATTGCTGTCACGCAGGTAATAAGCACTGAAACTGCTTTGCCAACCACTACGTTGCTGTAGTGCGTCGAGATAAGAATCAATCAGCCGCACCACCGGCGCAGGCACGCCGACCGCACTTTTGGCTTTTTCAAACTGATCGCGCGCCGCATTGTCTTGGCGAGCGTGAAACAGGCTTTTTGCCAGTTCGATCCGCACTGGATTGAGATCCGGATTGATGGCGAGAATCTCACGAAAGCGGCTAATCGCCAGCGGATAATCTTGCGCCAGTTGCGCTAATGTCGCCTCGGCAAAACGGACGAGAATCAGCTCATGTTGTGCAAACGTGCGGTAAATCGGCAACAATTCATTGATTAATTCCGCATTGCGTTGTTGCAGTGCTAAGTTCAGCCAATCTTGGGTTAATTGCGGATTTGCCAACAACTGCGCCCGACTGACCCGCAACGGCTGCACCGCACTTTGCCCCGATTCTTCCACCTTTTGCGGCGGCGCAGTCGGGCGTGCGATATTTTGAATGCTTTCGGGGGTTGTCGCTTGATTCACGCTGACGGTGGTTTCGGCAACCGCACTTGCTGCACAAAGTGCGGTGACGGAGAAAATATAAAATTGTTTTTTCATTGCTCTGCTCAAAAACAGAGGCGCCAAGTGCGCCTCAAAAGATTAGTATTTATTAGTATCGTTATTTATGTTCTGCGGTAAAGGCAGCATCTAAGCGATAACCACCATGCTCCATCGTCATCGGCGCTTGTAAATTAGTTAAGCCTGATACTTGTTTACCATCGGGCCCCATAATTTTGCCTTCGTAAGTTCCTGTATATTGTATATCAAGCCATTCATCATTATTATTGTTGTACTGATGACGGCTTTCGGTAGTGTTTGCATTACCTTTAAATTCTAATAAACCATTATATGTATCAATTGTAGTTTCAGTTAAATTAATGTTGCCATAGCGAATATAGCCGCCATGTGGGTCAGGGCTTCGAGTTATAGCACCAGAAATTGTTTTATTAATAAAATCTGCATTGAGCGTTATATTTGCATTTACATCAATATTAGAATTATAATCTGATGAAATGACATAAGCGGTTCCTTGATACTGTGCAGTTCCTTGAATTTTTTGTAATTTTTCCAGTTGGGTCATTCGAGTAGGATTGTCACCATATACTAATTGAGTTTGTTGATTAGTGTGATGTTGATTAGTGTGATTTGTTGTGGAGGATGAAATTGAGGTAATAGAGTGTCCAGCTTCTTCTAAGTTGTAGGCATACGTTTGATATATGTCAAGTTTTCCCACACTACCGTCATCTCTATAACCTGTCGTGGCATAATCTAAAGATTCGGAAGATCCGGTTCGAGTTCCGTCAGCGGTAATTCTGGTAATATCAGCATGAAGTGCTGTTGCATCAAGATCTGAACCAGAATAATAAGGCTGCAATATTCCTCCAATCTGTACAAATTTTGCTACATAAGGTTCTCGAGCTTTTTCCCTTTCTAATTTTTCTTTTTCAATTGCGGCTAATTAGTCTGCTTTTGCTTGTTTTTCTTTAGCGATACGCTCTTCTTCTAAGCGATATACCCATAATTGATTTTGTAGGTCTCCTACAGTTTGATTTAGCTGATTGATTTGCTCATTTGCTGCGGCTAATTGGTTTTCATAGGTGTTTTTTGTAGTTTCAACTTCTGCTAAATCAGTTTGTAGTTGTACAATCTGTTTTTGAGCTTGGGCTATTTGCTTATTTTTTTCTTGTAAGGAAAGTTCAGAGGCTTGTTTTAATTTTGCAATATTGGCTTCATATTCCTTAATTTGTTGTTCTGCAGATTTAACCGCACTTTGTGCTTGTTGCAAGTCTTTTTCTGTTTTTGTTGCTGCTTCTTTGGTGGTGCGGAGTTGCTCTTGAGCCTGTTGCAGTTGTTGCGTAACTTACTTCGCTTTTTCTTCTGCTGTACTTTCAATAGTATTTCGAATATCGGTGGTTGGTGTTGGAGTAGTATCGGCGGTAGCCGGTGTCACTGTTGTTGATGTATTGGTATTTGCAGCAGATTTGTTGTCTGATCCTCCGCCCGACGATCCGCAAGCGACTGCACCGAGTGAAATTAAGATAGCCAAAGCAGTGGTTTTTTATTGTGGGTTTCATAAAATATTCCTTATGGTTGTAAAAATGTAAAGAAAATTCAAAAGTTAATGATTCCTTCACTCCAAAACAGATAAAAAATCATTAAACTTTCTCAGTTTAAAAAAAAAAAAAAAAAAA
>NZ_VDHF01000010.1:0-13011 GCF_006228025.1 Testudinibacter crocodili | reverse complement strand
TATAAACAAACATCAACAGCCCCTATAAATTATTGAGGAACACATTATGAATCAAGGTGGAAAAATTTTAGATACGATCGGTGCTTTACAAAGCAGCTTGACTAAAACGGAAAAGCGGATTGCAGCAGCCATTTTGACCTCTCCCGATTTGCTCAACCAATGTTCATTATCGGAAGTCGCTGCAAAATTAGATGTCGGTGAAGCGACATTCATCCGTTTTTGCCGTACTTTAGGTTTCAAAGGCTATACCGATTTCAAACTGGATCTTGCCATTGAATTGGCAACGCAAAATAAAGAAAATGGTTCACTGTTGGATACCGATATTGCTGGAGAAGACGGACCAGCAGAGATTGCACTAAAATTGCAAAGTGTGTTGTCGAATGTGATTTCCGAAACCATCAATCTATTGGATTTTGATGAATTGGAAAGAGTGGTGGACAGCATTCGTCAATCTAGACGGATTTTCGTATTTGGTGTGGGGTCGTCCGGTTTGACGGCGGAAGATGCCAAACATAAATTCTTGCGAATCGGGTTGCAGGTCGATGCCTTGACCAACAACCACTTCATGTATATGCAGGCTTCATTGCTGAATAGCAACGATATTGTTATTGGTATTAGTCATTCGGGTTATTCGGTTGAAACAACCCAAGCACTGAAAATCGCCAGATCCAATGGTGCAAAAACCGTAGCGATCACCCACAATTTACGTTCGCCGATTACTGAAGTGGCAGATTATGTGTTGATCAACGGCAACCGTCAAGGGCAGTTGCAAGGAGATTCGATCGGTACCAAGATTTCCCAATTATTCGTTATGGATTTGATCTACGCCCTGCTGGTACAGGCAGAGCCGGATAATTCCATGAGT
This sequence comes from Testudinibacter crocodili, assembly GCF_006228025.1. Taxonomy (NCBI): domain Bacteria; kingdom Pseudomonadati; phylum Pseudomonadota; class Gammaproteobacteria; order Pasteurellales; family Pasteurellaceae; genus Testudinibacter; species Testudinibacter crocodili. The sequence goes on along the minus strand of NZ_VDHF01000010.1, from coordinate 12,146 downwards.
AAAAAACAAAAAACGCTTAACGTTATTCTCGAACAACGTATCAAATAATTTTATTAATCCTTCAGGAGAGTTCATGAAAAGTTTAAAAGGTATTTTTAGTGCATTATTGGTGTCTTTCAATACGGACGGCACAATTAATGAAAAAGGCTTGCGCCAAATCGTTCGTCACAATATTGATAAAATGAAAGTGGACGGGCTATATGTTGGTGGCAGCACCGGCGAGAATTTTATGCTCTCAACCGAAGAGAAAAAAGAGATTTTCCGTATTGCCAAAGATGAAGCCAAAGATCAAATCGCGCTGATCGCCCAAGTGGGCAGTGTCAACTTGAAAGAAGCGGTGGAGTTGGGCAAATATGCCACTGAATTAGGCTATGACTGTTTGTCTGCGGTGACGCCGTTCTACTACAAATTCAGCTTCCCGGAAATTAAACACTTCTATAACACCATTATTGAAGCAACCGGCAACCGTATGATTGTGTATTCAATTCCATTCTTAACCGGTGTGAATATCGGCGTGGCACAATTTGGTGAACTGTATGAAAATGAGAAAATCATTGGCGTGAAATTCACCGCAGGCGATTTCTATCTGTTGGAACGTTTGAAAAAAGCTTATCCGAGTCACTTAATCTGGGCGGGCTTTGACGAAATGATGCTACCGGCAGCGGTATTGGGCATCGATGGTGCAATCGGTAGCACCTTCAACGTCAACGGTATCCGCGCACGTCAAATTTATGAAAAAGCGCAAGCAGGACAAATTCAGGAAGCATTGGAAATCCAACATGTTACCAACGATTTGATCGAAGGAATTTTAGGCAACGGCTTATATTTGACCATTAAAGAGTTGTTGAAACTGGAAGGGGTGGACGCAGGTTATTGCCGTGAACCGATGACCAAAGAATTAACTGAAGCACAAATTGCCGTTGCAAAAGAGTTAAAAGCGAAATATCTTTAATTCCGCACTTTATTCAGTTGCATAGACATTGGCTAAATAGATATTAGCTGAATAGACAGCAGTCGAATATCTGACAGAAAAAAGATGAACCAAGTGCGGTTCATCTTTTTGTTTTCTTCTTAAAACTTTGTTCTTAAACCTTAGGAGTTGCTATGTTTAAAACACTACAAAAGATCGGCAAAGCCTTTATGCTGCCGATTGCGATTTTGCCTGCCGCTGGTCTGTTGTTGGGGAGCGGTGGTGCACTCTCAAACCAAACCACCATATTAGCTTACCCGGTGCTGGATAATGCGTTGCTACAAAGCATTTTTCAAGTGATGGCAGCGGCAGGTACGGTGGTATTTGCCAATTTAGCACTGTTATTATGTATCGGATTGGCAATCGGATTGGCGAACCGTGATAAAGGCACGGCGGCGCTAGCGGCGGTGGTCGGCTATCTGATTATGGTGGGTACCATCAGTGCATTGCTGAAACTTTTCACACCGGATGCCAGTGGTATCGATACCGGCGTGATCGGCGCATTATTGATGGGGTTGGCGGTAGTTTGGCTACACAACCGCTACCATAATATTCAATTGCCACAAATGCTCGGCTTCTTTGGTGGATCACGCTTCGTACCGATCGTGACGGCTTTTGTTGCGATTTTTGTCGGATTATTCTTCTTTTTAGTTTGGCCGACATTTCAAGGCTGGCTGGTCAATGCCGGAGAAAGTATTGCCAAAATGGGTGCCATCGGCACTTTCTTCTATGGTTTCTTAATGCGCTTGTCCGGCGCTATCGGCTTGCACCACATGATCTATCCACTGTTTTGGTACACTGAACTGGGTGGCGTGGAACAAGTGGCAGGAAGTGCGGTTGCCGGCGCGCAAAAAATCTTCTTCGCCCAATTGGCCGATCCGAATCATCAGGGGTTGTTTACTGAGGGAACACGGTTCTTTGCCGGACGTTTTGATACCATGATGTTTGGTTTGCCGGCCGCTTGTCTGGCAATGTATCACTGTGTACCGAAATCCCGACGCAGACTGTTCGGTGGACTATTCTTAGGTGTTGCTTTAACCTCATTTTTGACCGGTATCACTGAACCGATTGAATTTATGTTCTTGTTCGTCGCACCTTGGCTCTATGTGATCCACGCATTCTTTGATGGGGTATCGTTCTATATTGCCGATATTCTCAATATTTCGATTGGCAATACTTTCTCCGGCGGTTTTATCGATTTCTTACTGTTCGGTATTTTGCAAGGCGATGCCAAAACCAACTGGATCCGAGTGGTCTTGGTCGGGGTACCATGGGCGATGTTGTACTATTTCACGTTCCGTTTCTTGATTATGAAATTTAATGTGATGACACCGGGGCGTGATGACGACAGTCAAACGGAAGAGAATCAAAGTGCGGTTTCTGCCAATAGTAATCTGCATAGCGATGCAGTGAAAATCATTACCGCACTTGGTGAAAAAGAGAATATCGAACACGTCGATGCTTGTATCACCCGTTTACGTGTATCATTAAAAGATGTGAAAAAAGTCGATAAATCAACTCTGAAAAAAATCGGTGCGATTGATGTACTGGAAGTCGGCGGCGGTATTCAAGCGATTTTTGGTGCCAAAGCAGTATTGTATAAAAGCGAAGTCAATCAGATTTTAGGGTTGGAAGATTAAGTTCCCAAAACCGTAGTCTGAGATCATAAAAAACTTGTGCTTGAAAACACAAGGTTCAGATTATTAACAAAGATATTTGATGAGGCAAAGTAGGAGCGGATTATATATCCGCCCGTTTGCGAAGTGCGGTATAAGCATTTATCAATAAAGGAAAAACATAAAGTGCGGTGCGGGCGGATATATAATCCGCCCCTACTTTTATAATATTTATCGTGTATTTAAACCTTTGTCAGCAATCTAAACCTTGTGCTTAAAAACACAAGGTTTTCTCAATATGAAATCGGTTTAAGCAAACGGATCACGCAGGATCATGGTTTCAACCCGATCCGGACCGGTGGAAAGAATATCAACCGGTACTCCGGTCACTTCTTCAATGCGTTTGATATAATCGCGTGCAGTTTGCGGCAGCTGGTTAACATCGGTGACACCAAACGTGTTTTCAGACCAACCGGGTAAGGTCTCGTAAATTGGCTCGACATTTTCCCAGTTTTCAGCCGCTGTCGGGGCATATTCGACAATGGAACCGTCCGGCATTTTATAAGCAACACAGATTTTTAATTCGTTGAAGCCATCCAATACATCCAGTTTAGTCATGCAGAAACCGGAGATTGAATTGAGTTGAATTGCGCGGCGTACCGCAACCGCATCAAACCAACCGCAACGACGTGGGCGACCGGTAACGGCACCAAACTCATTGCCTTTTTTAGCAATTTCCGCACCGATTTCATCAAATAATTCCGTGGTGAATGGACCGCCACCGACACGGGTACAGTAGGCTTTGATGATACCCAACACATAATCCAAATGACGCGGCCCATAACCGGCACCGGTGGCAACGCCGCCAGCAGTAGTGTTGGAGCTGGTGACATATGGATAGGTGCCGTGGTCGATGTCCAGCATGGTGCCTTGTGCACCTTCGAATAAGATATTGTCGCCGTTTAAGCGGGCTTTGTCTAAAATAGTCGGAATGTCGGCAACCATTGTGGTGATAATATCAGCCACTGCAAAAATCTCGGCTAAGGTTTTGTCGTAATCAACGGCGTCAACCTTATAGTAGTTCACCAATTGGAAGTTGTAGTATTCCAGAATATTTTTCAGTTTCTCGGCAAAGGCTTCACGATTGAATAGATCACCGACACGCAAGCCACGACGGGCAACTTTGTCTTCATACGCCGGTCCGATGCCGCGTCCGGTGGTGCCGATGGCTTTTTTGCCTAATGCCGCTTCACGGGCATGATCCATGGCAACGTGGTAAGGCAGAATCAGCGGACAAGCTTCGGAAATCAGCAAGCGTTCACGCACATTGACGCCACGGCTTTCCAATTCGCCCATCTCTTGCATCAATGCAGCAGGGGAAAGCACTACGCCATTACCAATCAAACAAGTGACGTTATCACGCAAAATACCCGACGGAATCAAACGTAATACCGTTTTTTCTCCGTTGATAATCAAGGTGTGGCCGGCATTGTGACCGCCTTGATAACGCACCACATATTTTACCCGATCCGTCAATAAATCGACGATTTTGCCTTTTCCCTCATCGCCCCATTGAGCGCCAAGGATAACAACACTTTTCCCCATAATAGTTTACCTTTTAAGATTTGAAGATGGATATTCGCAACTGATCACTTTACTCTTTTCCAAGCCTCACTACAATCCACAATCAAAGTGCGGTTTTATAGGGCTTTGGAACATTGCGGGCGGATAGTGAGTCCGCCCGCTGGCTTTCGTTATTAATTTTCCGGTGTTTGCATATAACGGAAGAAATCACTGCCCGGTTTTAGAATCATCATATTGCCTGAATTTTTGAAGCTTTTTTCGTAGGCTTTCAAGCTACGCACAAAGCTGAAAAACTCCGGTTCATTGCGAAACGCATCGGCATACACTTTGGCAGCGGTGGCATCGCCGTTACCACGTAGCTCTTGGGCGGTTTTGCTGGCGGTTGCCAAGATTACTGTGACTTTGCGATCGACATCAGCTTGGATAAACGCTGATTTTTCGCGACCCTGTGAACGATGTTCCCGCGCAACGGCATCCCGTTCGGCACGCATCCGTTGGTAAATCGAAGAAGAAACTTCTTGCGGCAGGTTGATTTGTTTAACCCGCACGTCAACCACCTGAATGCCTAAATCAGACGAACTGTCGGCGCCAGTATTCAACGCATTTAACGCACCGGTCATCAACTCGCCACGTGTACCGGAAACGATGTCTTTAATGGTTCTTGAACCGATTTCAGAACGTAAGCGGTCATTGACTTTACGACGCAACAAATTGTCGGCATAGGTGTAATCGCCACCGCCGGTACTGGTATAAAAACGACCAAAATCGCTGATTCGCCATTTCACATAAGAATCCACCAGCAAGTCTTTTTTCTCCACCGTGACGAAGCGATCAGCTTGTCCGTCTAAGGTTTGGATTCTGGCATCTAAAATTTTTACATTATCAATAAACGGAATTTTAAAATGAATACCTGGCATATAGATAGAGACTTTGTTGTCGCTGTCACGTAAGACTTTGCTGAAACGCAACATGATACCGCGCGAGCCTTCATTAATCACCACCACACTGGAATATACAATCGCTGCCACCAGAATAATGACAGGAACTAAAAACTTACGCATTATTCAAATCTCCCTTGACGAGTACCGTTTTGGTTACGTTCTTGTTGTTGTGAACCGTTATAGCTGTTGTCATTGCTGTTTGAGGTAGTCGGCACAGGTGTGACAGCGGCTGCTCGGTTTGCTGCGTTGCCCAACGTGGTATTACTATTCGCCCCTTTTGCTTGTGGTGCATCCGTTTTCTCGACCGCACTTTCAGTGACTTTTTTCTGATTAAGCATTTGTTCTAACGGTAATACGGTCAGGTTGTTGCCGTTGTTAGCATCCAACATCATTTTCGGCGTCTCAGCCATAATATTTTCCATGGCTTGAATATATAACCGCTCTTTCAACAAATCCGGTGAGGCTTTATATTCCGGCAACAATTGCTGGAAGCGCTCCACTTCCCCTTGTGCGTCCAATACAACCTGTTCTTTGTAGGCGGTTGCCTGTTCGATAATCCGTTGTGCGTCTCCGCGTGCAATCGGCTCTGCTTCACGCGCATAGGCTTCTGCCTGACGGATAAAGCGCTGTTCGTCTTCTTGTGCTTTGATTGCATCGTCGAACGCATCTTTGACTTGCTCTGGCGGACGCGCGGACTGGAAGTTGACGTCGATCACCTCTAAGCCCATATCATACGGCTTGATGATGTTTTCCAGATAACGCCAAGTGTCTTCACGCACCACAGAACGACCAGTGGTTAAAATATCATCCATGCTCATATGACCGATAACATAGCGCAGGGCACTGTCGGTGGCTTGTGACAAACTGTTGTTGGCATTGGTGACACTGAACAGGTATTTTTCCGGATTGTTGACTCGATATTGCACCGTCATTTCGACGACGACCATATTTTCATCTTGGGTCAGCATACTACCTTGGGTTTTCAGTTCACTGATTCGTTCGACATTAACCGGCACTACTTGATCGATAAACGTCGGTTTCCAGTTCAAGCCCGGCTGCACAATCGAGTTGAATTCGCCGAAACGCAATACCACACCGCGTTCTGCCTCTTTGATGGTATAAAAGCCACTGATGCCCCAAATAATAACGCCGATCACTGCGGCGATCGGTAATAATTTGCCTAATCCGTTGAATGGGATGCCGTTATTGTCGGATTTGCGCCCATTGCCACCACCCATTTTTTTCAATAAATTACCAAATAGTTCTTCTAAATCAGGCGGTCCTTGTTGTTTATTGCGCTGCTGGCTTTGTTGTTTATCCGGCTCAGGTGTGCCAGAATCAGGATTGTTTTGCCAGCCTTGACCTTGCTCAGGTTTTTTTGAGCCTGATTGCCCTGGTTTGCCCCAAGGGTCTTGCTCCGAATTATGGTTGTTATCAGAACCATTCCACGACATAGTATCAATATCTCCGTCCAGCTAACATCAAGCCACAAAGCAAGCGGTGCGGCAACACGCTTGTAAAAGCTTATTTGTCACTGGATTTTGTTATAAATAGAATAATAAAGGTATTAACTACCGCATTAATTAAGCGTTGCTCGGCGCAGTCGCAATTTTAACAAACTGCTAACCAAACAGCTTTGATTGTATCTATTTAACCTCTGGATTACCAGCCTTTTTCCGTGATTTTAGCTGACCGTAGCTTGACGACTAGGCTTGATTACACGTATTTGGTTGAATGGTTTAGCACCGTTGAAAAGTGCGGTTCAGTCACGCCAGCACAGATGGGCGGGAATAATTTGGTTGGCGATCGGTTTTTGCTCGAGCAGACTGAGAATTGCCTGAAAGAGTTCATTGGCGATTTTTTCATGATCTTGGCGAATAGAGTGAATTTTAAACGGCAAGCAGTTTAATAATTCATAATCATCAAAGGTGGCGAGGTGTAACCGTTGTGAGCTAAGTTGATCCAACAGTTGATGTTCGTTTAAAAAACGGAGTACGCCAACCAGCAAACCGTAGGATGCAACAAAAACCGCCTGCGGCAAGCGGCCTAAGCGTTGCAATAACTGCTGCATCATGATATAGCCTGATTCGGAATGGTAATCACGGTGACTGACCCAGTTGTTTTGCAGGGCTAAGCCAGCTTGTTGCAGACCGCACTTGAAGCCCTGTAAACGCGCCTCGCTCGGAGTGAGTTGTAGCAGTCCGCCAAGATAATAAAATTCGTTGAGCTGGTATTTACTGATCATTTGCGCCACCATGGCGGCAACCGCACTTTTATCATCAGTGATGATATAGGGTATTTTTGGTGCATCGGCAATAAAACGGTCTAGTTGAATTGTTGGAATGGTGTTCAAATAGGGATAGTGCTTGCGTTTTTGACAAACCGGGGTGGTGATCAAAATATCAATTTGACGTTCCAGCAGGTTTTCAATCGCTTTGGCTTCTAAGTGCGGTTCTTCATCGGAACAACTGATAAGCAACTGCAAACCGTGGTTACGACACAAACGTTCTAACATCTGACTGGTTTGTGCAAAGCCGAAGTTAGAAAAATCGGGGATCACCAAGCCGATAGTATTGGTGCGCTGTGATTGCAGCGCTTTGGCGTAGATGTTGGCACGATAGTGATTTTTCTCTGCGATTTGCAGGATTTTTTGTCGAGTTTCCTCTTTAATCCGAAATTCATCGGCACGTCCGTTCAGCACCATGCTGACGGTAGTTTTGGAGACGCCGCTGAGTTCGGCGATGTCATTCAGCGTACAACGTTTTGCTTTAGCGATCATGTTTTTTTATTTGTATAAGAATAAACTGTAATTTCGTAGGGGCAGATTATATATCTGCCCGAACAGGATATTGCATTTTTCTTTTGTTGATGAAATGCTTATACCGCACTTCGTACTCGGGCGGATATATAATCCGCCCCTACTTTATTTCATTAACTTGTAGCGTAATTATTGGATTTTGATTACTCCGCCAAATACGCAATCGGCGCTAACACCGCACTTTCAATTTCCAATCGGCATGAACTTTGCAGCCTATTTTGCCGATTTTTAATAAAGAAGCGCGAAGTTAGCACTTTCTCGCCACCGTTCAAGAAAATTTCGATCACCGAGCGATCGATAAAAATTTCCACCTGTTGTAAATCGGCAATCGCACAATAACGCTGTTCGCCCAAACTCAGCATGCTTTCCGTTTGCTCGCTGGCGCTGCGATCGAGACAGAACACATCGTTTTCATAGCTTAAGTTTAGATGCTGCCCTTGTGGATTATCAAACAGTCGTAGGCTGAAATCGCGATTGTGCGGATTAAATTTCAGATAACGGCGATCCAAATCCGCCAATTCTGTGGCTTGCTGCAATGAAAGTGCAGTCAGATTTTGTGGATAATACTGTTCGAGCGGCGTTTGGTAAATATAATTATTTTTCAAGGTCAAGCGGCGCGGTAGGGTCAGGGTGGAGTGCCAGCCGTATTCGTCGGTCGGATATTGTAAATCCGGCAACCCGACCCAGCCGAGCATGACCGCACTTTCGCTGTTGTCTAAGCCGGCAAAGGTTTGTGGTGCATAAAAATCAAAGCCGTAATCCAGTTCGCCAAATTGTTCCACCTCAAATTGTAAATCGTTCAACTTGCCGATCACATAAGTGGAATGGTAGTTGTTTTGGAATTGTTGCGCTTCACGTTGTTTACCTTGTGGCGACCAAATAAACAGATCTTTGTCGCCGATTTTCAGCAGATCAGGGCATTCCCACATAAAAATATGGCGGTTGTCGAAATCCGATAGGTTCAGTTCGCCCATCAGTTGTGGCGGCGTGTTGATATTTTCCATTTCAAACACAATAGCAGTGCCACTCAAATTGTCGCGTTGCGCACCACAAATAAACCGCACTTTGCCGTCGGCAGTGAAATACGGCTTCGGATCGCGCACGTGTTCGCTGTAACCGGCAGGGGCGCAGGTGACCAACGGATATTTATCCAACAGCTTGCCGTCTTTGCGGAACACGGCGATATTTTGATATGGAATCCGCGCATTATCGCTGCTGCGACGGGTGTTGCCGGTGTAAAACACTGCGATATAATCGCCTAGCGGCAATGCACCGCCGGAGTAACAGCCGTGCGATTCGAACATTTCAGTCGGAATTAAGGTGTCGGCGAGGGTGAATTGTTGGAAATCCGGCGTGGTGTAGTGTAACCAATGTTTCATGCCGTGCATGGCGCCGTAGGGGTACCATTGGTAGAAAATATGGTATTTTTCACCATCAAATACCAAGCCGTTTGGATCATTGATTAAACCGAAAGGGGCAACCAAATGATAATCAGGGCGGAAATTCTGATCAGTAGCAACCAGTGCCGCCACCGTATCGAGCTCGCCCTCTTCGGCGGCAAGCAGACTTTTATATTTTCCCTGATTGAAGATCAGCATCGGATTTCCTCTTTTGGTTAATTAAGCGGATTCTGCTAAATAATCAGCTAACTGTTGTTGGTTTGGCAACGCTGCCATCGCGCCTTTGGCAGTGATCGCCAGTGCACCGCAAGCATTGGCTTGGCGGATAATCGGTACCAGATTTTGCCATTGTTGCCAGTTTTCGGTTTGTGATAACCCGGCAAGCAGCCCGCCGACAAAGGCATCGCCAGCGCCGGTAGTGTCTACGGCTTGCACCGCTTTGCCGCTGATCAATTGCTGTTCGCCGTTCAGATGTACCAATGCGCCTTTTTTGCCCATAGTGACGATAATCAATTTTTGCGGGTAGTATTCAGTGATGGTTTTTAAGGCTTGCTCTAGGGTATCGGTTTCGGTCAGCAAGGTCAGCTCTTCTTCCGAGAATTTTAATACATCTGCTAATTCAACGGCTTGCATCACAGTTATACGCATAATATCTTGGCTTTCCCATAGTGACTCACGCAAATTTGGGTCGAACGATACCATGCCGCCGATCTGTTTGATTTGCTGCATGGCAGTCAGGGTGGCTTGTTGCGACGGGTTGTTCAACAGTGCAATTGAGCAGCAATGCAGCCACTCGCCACGGTTAAACTGCGGCAAATCGTCGGTTTGCAAAAATTGATCGGCACTGGGATTGACCATAAAGGTGAAACTGCGCTCGCCGTTATCGTCCAGATCGACAATCACGGTAGAAGTGCGGTTTTGCGGATCAAGCAACATAAAATCAGTGTTTACATTTTCTTGATTTAACACATTTTTCATAAAAACCCCGAGTGGATCTTGACCGACACGTCCGATAAATGCGGTTCTGCCGCCCAAACGGGCAATGGCGACAGCAACATTAGCAGGGGCGCCGCCAGCGGCTTTTAAATAATGTTCTGCACCGTCAGGAATCAAATCCACCACGGCGTCACCTAATACCCAAACTTTTTGTTTCATGCCAGCCACCTTCGTCTCTATTGTTACGCAAGAAAATATCATACTCAAAATTTTAGCTAAAACGGTTTAGTCTGGCAATGAAAGTGCGGTTTTTCTTGAGAATAGGGTTGGGAAATGTGATCTAGATCTAAAAAATGCGGTCGTGAAACCGCACTTTACGTTTAAAACGTCTTTTCAAAAATCACATTCAGGTTTTTCTGCCGATAGGAATATATCGACGGTAGGTTGCTGTCTTGCTTTTTCCAGTTAAAATGTAACTTCGGCGTGATACCCCACAAATGCCAATCGCGTTTCCACAGGGTTAAATTCACGCTATAAATCTTATCGTTGCGCACTTTGCCGAGCGGAATCATGCTGCCCAGTTTGGCTTGATCTTTGTAGTTGCGCTGTGCATAAGAGAAGCCCAAACGTGAGGAAATGCCCCACTGCCACTCCTGCCCCCAACCGAGCCGCACGGTGCGCGTATTGTTGCTGTATTGCAACACACGGGTCTTTTCGCGGTTATAATCGCCGCCGAGATAGAAAAACTGGCGCGGGCTACGCAGCCACAGCAGGGTGGCGGAAGCCAGTTGGCTGTGTCCGTTCAAGTTTTGGCTGTCGTAATAGCGCTGTTCGGCGTGTTCAAGTGCGGTTGAAATCTGCCAGTTGACGTTGAGCCAGCGGCGGTATTCGCTACGCACGCCGTTCGCCCATTTATACGACTGGTTACCGTACCAACGTTTTTCATAAAACGGCAGAATTGACCAACTTTGTACCGCACTTTTATGGGTGTAACCGAGATAAGTGCGGTTATAAATATCATCGTAATCATGATTGTCCCAAAAATTTTTGCCGAACAGTTCGGTGCCGACATGCAGATAGTGCGCGCTAACCAAATTGAAATCCCGCTCCAGACTGAATGAATAGACAATGCCGTGCGCTGATTGCGGCAGCATGCTGTCGTCTTTGACAAAACCGGTATTTTCAATTTCGCGCTTGGACGAGGTGTTATTAACATTGCTGTCACGCAGGTAATACGCACTGAAACTGCTTTGCCAACCACGACGTTGTTGCAGAGCGTCGAGATAGGAATCAATCAGCCTCACCACCGGCGCAGGCACAGCGACCGCACTTTTGGCTTTTTCGAACTGATCGCGCGCCGCATTGTCTTGCCGATCGTGGAACAGACTTTTTGCCAATTCAATCCGCACTGGATTCAGGTCAGGATTGACGGCGAGAATCTCACGAAAACGGCTAATCGCCAGCGGATAATCTTGCGCCAGTTGCGCTAATGTGGCTTCGGCAAACTGAATTAAAATCGGGTCATGTTGCGCAAATGTGCGGTAAATCGCCAACAATTCATTGATTAATTCCGCATTGCGTTGTTGCAGTGCTAAATTTAACCAATCTTGTGCTAACTGTGGGTTCGCTAATAATTGTGCACGACTAACTCGTAACGGCTGCACCGCACTTGGCGTTGAATCGTCCACCGTTTTCAATGGCGCAGTTGGCAGGGCGATATTTTGAATGCTTTCGGGGGTTGTCGCTTGATTTACGCTAACGGTGGTTTTGGCAACCGCACTTGCTACACAAAGTGCGGTTAGGCTGGTTACTAAAAGAGGTTTTTTCATGTGGTTTCTTAAAAAAAGAGGCGCAGGAGCGCCTCAGATTATTGACAAAGAT
>NZ_VDHF01000001.1:0-3888 GCF_006228025.1 Testudinibacter crocodili | reverse complement strand
AAAAGAGTGGCGAAAAACAGTCTATAGCTCAAATTATAAACAAAGATCAACAGACCCTAAAATATTTGCCGATTTTTTAATCTTTTGATTGCGCCCAGACGGAGTTTGTGGCTAAATACAGCAATTCGAATTTCCTAATTTATCATATAGTTAGAATATTTCTTATAGCTTAATGGATTAACTATGATTAGTATTGAAAAATACCGCTTTTCGCATTTTGAGGCGCTGGTGCACTACCAATTGCCGCCGGAGCAGGCGTTGTATGCACCGGATCCGTCACAATGGTTTAACGGGCATACCTTACTGCTGGAAAGCAGTATGACCGCGGTTTCCATTTTAAAAAACCGACAGGTGGTCGGCTTTTTCATCTTAGATCGCGGCGTGGATAAACTGGAATTTACCCATAATCCGCAGTCGATTTTGCTACGTTCCTTTTCGGTTAATCCTCACTATCAAGGACAAGGCATTGCAAAAACCGTGATGCAACCGGGATTGTTGGAACCGTTTATCTCACAACAATTATCACCCAGCTGCAATGAAATCGTGCTGGCGGTTAATCCTGCCAACCAGCACGCTTATCAGTTGTATCTCAAGTGCGGTTTTTGTGAAGTGGGTAAAATGGTGATGAGCAGGCGTGGTACGCTTTGCTCTGCCTTACGGCGTCCGATTACAGGTTCACAGCTTGATTGAGCAACTCTTCTAGCTGCTGCTGAGCCTCTAACCAATCAAACTCCACCTGTTCTAAAGCTTTTTTGTGTTTAACCTGTTGATCTAACAACGTAGTTAACCGCACTTTGTTCTCTTCTTGATAAAGTGCGGTATCGGCAAGTTGGTTTTCGATCTCGCTTAACTGTGTGCTGTGTTGTTCCAACTGGGTTTCCAGTTTGCGCAGTGCTTGACGTAGCGGTGCACTTTGTTGCCGCAGCTCGGCTTCGAGCCGTTTTTGTTCCTTACGGTTTAGTGAATTGTCTGTTTTTTCAATCGCACTTTCAGTGGTTTTATCAACGGTTTGATTGGCATTGTCGTTCAGCCATTTTTGATAATCATCCAAATCACCGTCGAAGTCTTCCACCTTGTGATCGTGCACCAGATAGAAATCGTTGACGGTGTTGCGCAGCAAATGGCGATCATGCGACACCACCACCAGAGAGCCTTGATAATCCACCAACGCTTCGGTTAACGCTTGGCGCATATCTAAATCCAGATGGTTAGTTGGTTCGTCCAACAGCAGTAGATTCGGGCGTTGCCACACAATCAGCGCCAACACCAAACGGGCTTTTTCGCCGCCGGAAAAACTGTCCACCGCCTGTTTGACTTTATCCCCGTGAAAGGCAAAACCGCCGAGATAATCACGCAGCTGCTGTTCGGTCTGTTGTGGCGCAAGGCGTGCTAAATGCCAAAGTGCGGTTTCGTCAGCACGCAGTGTGTCCAATTGGTGTTGGGCGAAATAACCCAGTTGTACCCCTTTTGCCAGTTGCACCATACCGCTTTGCGGGGTTAATTCTTCCGCTAATAGCTTGATTAATGTGGACTTTCCGGCGCCATTGCGACCAAGCAACCCGATGCGCGAACCGGGAACCAAGTTTAATTTCACCGATTGTAACACCGTATGATCAGCGTAACCGGCACTGACTTTCTCCATGCTTAAAATCGGGTTTGGCAACGAGACAGGCGGACGAAATTCAAATTTAAACGGATTGTCCACATAAGCCGGTGCGATCAGCTCCATGCGTTCCAGTGCGCGAATCCGACTTTGTGCCTGTTTGGCTTTGCTGGCTTTGGCGCGGAAACGATCGATATAGCTTTGCAGATGTTCTACTTTTTGCTGTTGCTGGTGATAGAGCGCATTTTGTTGTGCCAGTTTGGTGGCTCGCTGTACTTCAAACGAGGAGTAATCACCGCTATATTCGTTCAGTTGTTGTTGTTCGATATGCAGAATTTTACTCACCACCGGATCGAGAAAATCGCGGTCGTGTGAAATCAGAATCAATGTGCCTGGATAGCGGCTCAACCAGCGTTCCAGCCAGATCACCGCATCCAGATCCAAGTGGTTGGTCGGTTCATCCAGCAGTAGCAAGTCAGAGCGGCAAATCAGCGCTTGTGCCAGATTCAGCCGCATCCGCCAACCGCCGGAAAACGATTTGACCGCACTTTGCAACTGCTGGTTTTCAAAGCCCAAGCCGTGCAGTAAGGTGGCGGCACGGGATTGAATTGTCCATGCGTCGATGGTGTCCAGTTTGGCGTGCAACAGTGCGATTTGGTTGCCGTCATTGTCAGCGTTTGCCTGAGCCAATTCTTGGCTCAGTTGAATATATTCTCGATCACCTTGAATCACATAATCCAATGCGCTGATATCTAACGCCGGGGTTTCCTGATTAACCCATGCCAATGACCAGTTTGACGGAAATTTGACCTCACCGCCTTCGCTGCTCATTTCGCCTTTAAGTAAGGAAAGTAAAGAGGATTTACCGCAACCATTTTTGCCGACCAGACCGACTTTCTGTCCTGGATTAATCGTCGCATTGGCGTGTTCGAGCAGCGTGGTCAGCCCGCGCTTTAAGGTGAGATCAGTAAAAAAAATCATTTTTTGTTTTATTTTGTTAACAGATTATTGCACAATAATAGCATATTTTTTTAACGTTCAGGATGAATAATGTTTGACTCTTTGATTGTGCAGTTCGTGGTACTCTGGGCGGTGATTGATCCAATTGGTTCCGTGCCGGTTTATCTTGCAAAAACAATTGGGTTGCCGCTGGAAGCGCGTCATCGGATTGCACGCAATGCCACTTTGATCTCCGCCGGAATTTTGGTTTTTTTCTTGGTTGCCGGTCAATTGTTATTAGAGGCGATGCAGATTCCCCTGACGGCATTCCAAACTGCCGGTGGCTTGGTATTGTTGTTGTTCGCCTTGACCATGATTTTTGGTGAAGGCAAACCCGGCGAAGAGATTCGTATGCCATCTAACTTGAATGAGATCGCCGTCTATCCGTTGGCAGTTCCTTCTATTGCCTCGCCCGGTGCGATGATGGCAGTGGTTCTGTTAACCGATAATCACCGTTTTAATTTAGGTGAACAGATGCTCACTACCTTGATTATGTTGATTATTTTACTTATCACTTATCTGCTGTTTATTGCCGCCAACCGTATTCAACGGATTATCGGTACCACCGGTGCTGCGATTATCAGTCGGGTAATGGGCTTGATTCTGGCTGCGGTGGCGATCAACAATATTCTGCTCGGCGTGCGTGATTTCTTTATGTATGTGAAATAAGTGCACTATCTGCGCCACTGGACTTTAGGTAATGGTTGGTGTATAAAAACTTACCGAATGATGCTGTTTAGATAAAGTAAGCAGATTAAATATTATGAGTAAATGTAAAAATTATTGTTACTTGATTCTATTATCTGCTTTACTACTTTTTCTTTATATGTGGTATATCGTAATTAAACCAAATCCTAATTTTAGCCAATATAATCTTCGATATTACCTACAAACACATTCATTTATAAAAAATGCACCTAGGATTTCAAACGATTATTTTTTCAGCATATCTCTTAGTTTAGATGACCCATATGAGTATCATTATATTACATATTGTAATATTCCTGACCTTGACAAAGGCTATACAACGTTACTGACTTACGCCCAGCAAACTGAACTTCCTATATTTTTCAGCTATGAATCCTTATATGAAAAAAATTATCTTATTACTCAGGACGGGAAAAAAAAGTTATTTCGTGATATTATTACATTAGTAAAAGATAAAGGTTGTATAACATTATTATTTGAAGAATATAATGGAGAGTTATATCCTAATATATTATATACACCAAAATATAATCAGAGTAAAAAATAATGACATAATCGGGTGTTATTTTTACAGTCGG